>JAAYUL010000108.1 GCA_012517675.1 Clostridiales bacterium
CCTTTTTTGCTGCATGTTTCGGGTATGCACGGATTCGAACCCGAAAGGGTCTGAGCGTAAAAAGCCGTGCCTGCGGCACAGCTTTAGCGAGGAGCCGCGAAGCCCGGTACCGGCGCGGAGCGCGGGTGGGTGAGCGGGCAGGGCGCGGAAGAGCCCGGTAAATCCCCGATGGTTCACCAAAAGGGAGAAGGGCACTTTTGCGGTGCCCTTTTTTGCTGCATGTTTCGGGTATGCACGGATTCGAACCCGAAAGGGTCTGAGCGTAAAAAGCCGTGCCTGCGGCACAGTTTTAGCGAGGAGCCGCGAAGCCCGGTACCGGCGCGGAGCGCGGGTGGGCGAGCGGGCAGGGCGCGGAAGCGCCCGGTAAATCCCCGATGGTTCACCAAAAGACACCGCATCAGATAGCCAAACACGGCTAACGATGCGGTGTTATTGTAATACTGTAGTAGTTGCGGGATAAGCTCAATGACTTTTTGCATGTGGCGTTTGTGTCCGTGCTGAAAGAAGCGTACGGCGACGTTGTGAAGGATAAGGGATATTATATGTCAAGAAAAGCAATGGTCGCCGCTATGCCACGCAGGAAAGATAAGAAACAGCGCCCGGTGAAATATCCGGACGATAATAAAAAGAGCGCGCGGAGAATGGTTCCGCGCGCCCTTTTCATTGAATCTTACAGAAGGGTCATCATAATGGAGAAGGTTTGAGAAGCGTTTGGCGGAAGGATTTTAACGCCGCGCTTATGTTCCAAGGCGTCGTCTTCGTCGCTGCAGGTGGAAATACCGGTCCACGGCTCAATTGCGACGAAATTGCCCCCGCTTTTGCTGGACCAGACGACCAGATACTCAAAGTCCGGAAAATCAACGCGCATGCCCCTGCCGGTTTTGGGGTTGTACATTTTTACCGAACGCGATTTCAGCTGGTCAAAAATCTGGCAGTCGTAGCTGAACCAGGTGTGATCCAGCGGAAAGGTGTTTGAGTTGTTTAAAATCAGCGTGCGGTGCTCCACGTCGACCAGCCCGTCTTTTGTCGGGCGCGGACAGTTGGCATACTCTTTTTTCTCAAACTCAACGACGTAGTCCTCAAAGCTCTCGCCTTCGAACAGCGGGCAGTTGAACGCGGGATGTCCCCCGACAAAAAAGGGCATCGGCTCAGAATCCCGGTTGGTTGCGGTAAACGACATGGTCAGGCTTTTTTCACAGATTGTATATTTTACCTGAAATTCAAAATCATAAGGGAAACGCTGCCGGGTTTCCTGGTTGGAATGGACGGAAAAGGTGGCGGAGTCACCGGTGTTTTCCAACAGGCTGAACTCCATTTTTCTGACAACGCCGTGCCGCTCCATATGACAGGCCTTCCCGCTGCCCGCCGTTGCCTTTTTGCCGCGTAGATTGCCGGCAATGGGGAACAGGACGGGGGATTGGCCGCTCCAGTAAGCCGGGTCGCCCTGCCAGAGGTATTGCGTGCCCTCGCCGTCTTTGATCGAGGTCAGCTCTGCCCCGAACGATTTGATTTCTGCGGAAGCGGAATTGCTTTTAATTGTCGTGTTCATAAAAAATCCTCTCTCCCCTCGGTTTTTGAATTGAATTTATAAGAATTATAAATCCGCCGCAAAGATTCAATATTTCTTATTTGAATATTAGTTGCTTTTTGTCATAACGGCGGCATGATTCCGAAGGGGACAGCGCCGTATCCATACCCGGCGTAAAGCCGCCGGAAGGCGTCCGGACGGTTTCCGGCCGCTCCTGTCGGCCGGGCGCGCGTTTATTCCTGGTGCTTGCCCTGATTTTTGATCCGGTGTTTGTATTCTTTCGCGCTGCATCCGCAGAGCTTGTTGAAATAGGAGGAAAAGTATTTATAATCGTTGTATCCTACCTTTTCGGCAATTTCATAATATTTTAAATCCGTTTGGGCAATCAGTTCCTTCGCTTTGTCAATGCGGACTTTATTCATCCATTCCGTGAAGGAATACCCGGTTTCGCTTTTGAATATTCTGCTCAGGTATCCGGAGGACAGCGCGACGTTCTTTGCAACGTCCTCCAGCTTAAGGTCCTTGCTGTAATTCTTATCGATATACTCCAGCGCCTCAATGATCTGCGGATTTTTCGCGTCGGTTTTCGCAGGGGGAAACACCAGGCTTTTCACAATGTCGATAATTTCATCCGGCGTTTCAAGGTCCCATATTGTTTGGACGATTTTTTCCATATCCTGCTCCGTCGGGCAGACCGCGGATATCAGGATGATGATTCGCTTCACGGAATTCAGAAATACCGTTCTGGAGAGCAGGTTGTTTTTACAGAAGGAGTAATATTCATCGATCGCCGCGTCGATCGCCTTGTTGTTTTTGGAAAGCACCGCCGATACAATTTTGCTTTCCAGCTGAACGACATTGGCATCGCTGCTTTCCGGCGGAATGTCATTTTTGGTGATCTTCGCGTATGGAAGCTCCGTGTTCCAAAAGCAAAAGTCCAGAACATGGTTCAGAATGTGGTACGAGGCCGGAAAATCCTGAATCTGTTCCATTTGGTTGAACAGGGCGATGCGGTTTCCTAAAACATACGGCTTGATTTCCGACATCACGGAATCCATTTTCTTTTTTTCAATGCCGTTCTGATCGGTATTCAAAATCATGACAAGCATGGTGTCGTCCATGAAAAATGCAAACGGGCGGCACTCCGAAAAGGCGTTTTGAAATGCGGCTGTGGTTCCCCAGTCTTTTTTCAGCGAGCACTCCGCCACTATGATCGCATAATACGGTCCCGACAGATTGATGTTCAATCGGTCTGCTTTGGCGGCAAACGTTTCAGGTGAAATTTTATTCAGGAAAAATCGTTCCAGCAAAGCGCATTTGATCAGGTACTGGTTTTCATTATAAATGCTGTTTACCCTGTCGTAGGCGGAGGACCGCTCGCTGATATCCTCCAATTCCTTCTTGACTTCAAGGACGTTGTTTAAAATATCGGAGGAGTCCGCGTTTTTTAAGACAAAGCGGCTGACCTTCGCTTCGATCGCGCTGGTGAAGTTTTCCGTATTTCCATAGGCGGATAAAATGATGACCTTTGTGTCGGGCAATAATTCGTTTAATTTTTTTGCGAGTTCAATCCCGTTCATCACGGGCATCTGGATATCGGCAAGAACAATATCGGGACGAAGCTGGACAGCCAGCCTCAGCGCTTCTTTTCCGTTTGAAGCGTCGCCCACGACCTCAATATCGTATTGATACCAGGGAATCGCATTTTTAATTCCATGACGGATAAAAACTTCATCATCGACAATCATTAGTTTTGTCATGTGAGTTACATCCCTTTCTGAAAAATACGGAAATGTAAAGCAAACATGCCTTGGTACTGCCGAGTGATACCGACAAAGGGTGCGGGCGGGTTTCCCGTTTATGAGGACCGGCGGGGTTCGCCGGAGGGGTCAATCAGCTGACGTATTTTGAAAACGCTGACACCGTCCTTCAGGTAGAATTCCAATCCGTAATCATCACCATATTTCAGCTTGACCCGCTTGTCGATGTTGCGGATCGCCAGCCCTTTTATCTTTGACTCCTTTGAATTCAGAATCGCGGAAATCTCTTCCGTGTCAATGGGAGTTCCGTTGTTCATCACTTCATAGATGAGAAAATTGCCCGAACGATAGATGCGCACGACGATCCGGATATGCTCGACCGTGTCAAGCCCGTGAACCAGCGCGTTTTCGACAAGAGGCTGCAAAAGCAGCTTCAGCACCCGGATATCCTTCAGATCCGGATCGCATTCAATCTGAAATTCCAAGCTGCTGTCATAGCGTATTTTTTGGATATTGATATAATAATTCAAATGTTCCAGCTCGTCCTCGAGCGGCACAAAATCGCAGTTGTTCGGAGAAAACGTCAGGCGGAGCAGCTTTGACATGTTGGATACGATCAGGCTCAGATTTTTTGTATCTCCGGTTTCCGACATCCAGTAAATCGTATCCATGGTATTGTAAAGAAAATGAGGGTTGATCTGAGACTGCAGCGCGATCAGCTGCGCCTGTTTCAGCTCGATTTCGTGCTGGTAAACCTCTTTGTACAAAAATTCGAGATGTTCCGCCATGCTGTTGAATTCATTGGTCAGAATCGCGATTTCGTCGTTCCCCTTGACGGAAGCGCGGACCGAGAAATTTTCACCCGCGATGGCGTACATTTTCTGGCCGAGCTTGCGCATCGGCTTTACCACCGACTTTGAGAAGGTCAGGGCCAGAACAATGAAAAACAGCGAGGTCAGAACCACGACCAGCGTGGAAACGTTCATCAGCGTCGATTTCATTTTGGAATAAACGTCCGGCTGAATGATACTGCAGATCAGGAACGGCGTCCGGTCGATTTTCTGCGCGGAAATAAAGTACTGGCCGTCGGAGATCGTGCATTCGTCTTGCGACGCCAGCGAGGAAAGCTTGCTGAGACCGTATGTTTTCAACACCTCGTTATGTGGAAAGGCGTCGTTGGTGGCCAGGATCACATTGCTGTTTTCATCCACGATGAAATAGTCCGAGTTGTTGTCCAGAACCGCGTTGCGGATGTTGTTGAGCAGCTCATATTTGCTGACGGCCACCTTGACATATCCCAGCTTTTGGGACAGATCGATTTTATTGCGGATGAGCCGGATGACGGTGATCTGATCCGACGCATTCCCGAACTGGCTGTTTCCCACATTATAGTCCCAATAGGCTTTTCCGCTGTTTTTATCCAAGTTTTCAATATCCTTCGCAAGAATGGTGCTGTCGTACAGGGAGTTGCTGCGGGCTGTCAGCTCGGTTCCGTCCGTGCGCATCAGGCTGACACAGCGGACGCCGCCGAGAATGTAAGGCGAAGACGACAAAATCGAATAGGCGTGCTCCTGGATGGCGGGGAAATCCGTACTGCCGGAGGACGCGGTGAAAAACTGATACAGGTTCGACTCAATCAGCGGATACATGGTGAGATCCAGGGACTCCGAAAAGTAATTGTCCGCGATCTGCTGTATATTCTGAATGTCTTTTGTGTACAATGTTTTTAAATTGCTTTCTATTTTATTGTTGAATATAATGGTCGTCACACTGTAAATGATCGTGATCGGGAGAATTGCAAAACAGATAAATAAAATTAAAAGTTTTTTGCGCATGCCACCAACCCTATTTTATACAATAATTTCGTTTCAATCATAACAAGATTTGAATACAATGTCAACAAATTAGGATATTGTCTGTTTTTTATGATAATTTCATACAGTTTTATTTCAAGAAGTTCATAAAAAAGAATAAAAGCATACAAATTGGGATAAAGAAAACCTGTTATTGGGTTTTTTAAAATCCAGGAGCAACTTATAATAAATATACAGTAAATTTATTGTTTTGGAGGGATTCATATGAAAAAAACACAAAAGGCAATCTCGCTTCTCCTTTCCGTGCTGATGGCTGGTTCCCTTGGCGCATGCGGTACCGGCAGCCAAGGGTCAACAAGCGGATCCGGTACCAGCGAAGCGAAGCAGGAAATCACGATTTCTCACTATTACATTGAAGAGCAGAGAAATCAGGATGCCGACGGCGACTCTTTTTACGCCATGCTGGAGAAATACCAGAAAGCGCACCCGAACGTGAAAATCACGCAGACCGCGATGGATCAGTCCGACTATGCAACGAAAATCCAGGCGCAGGCGGCGGTCGGCGAAATGCCGGACGTATTCCTGGTAAAGGGCTCCTGGTTCAACAACTTTGTTTCCAACAAGCTGATCGCCCCGCTGAACGAAATCCTGGATTCCTATGACAAGAAGGATACCTATCGCGACGGCATTTTCGACGCTGCCACGGTCGACGGCAAGATTTACGGGCTGTCCACCCAGTTTTCCGTAACATCGCTCGTCTTCTACAACGCGAAAATGTGGAAGGACATCGGCTACGATAAGTTCCCCGACAACTGGAACGACATTTATGCCGCAATCAAAAAATTCAACGCGAAGGGAATCACCCCGATCGCGCTGGGCAATAAGGACAAATGGCCCGCCGAATCCTGCATCCTTTCCGCGCTGGGCGACCGCTACACGGGAACGGACTGGACCAAAAGCATCATCAAAAAGGACGGAACGGCCAAGTTTACCGACACATCCTTTGTGAACGCGCTGGATCAGCTGCAGAAGCTGTCGAAGGCCAAGGCGTTTAACGCCGATTTCAATTCCATTCAGAACAACCCGGCCGACGAATATTACTGCTCCGGAAAAGCGGCGACAACGATCGAAGGATTCTGGGAGATCGCTTATCTCACGGAAAACGCCACGCCGGACGTGCTGAAGAATACGAAAATTGCCATTTTGCCCCCGGTTGACGGCGGAAAAGGCTCCGCGGACTCCACCTCGGGCGGATGCGGATGGTTTATGGGCATGTCGAACGCGCTGACCGGTGAAAAGAAAAAGCTCGTTCAGGATTTCCTGCTGAGCATGTACGGCTATGATTATTCCGAGTATGTGGCAACCGAGCACGGCCTTCCGGCTCCCTGCAATGTGAAACTGGATGACGTGTCGAAGTTCCCGCAGCTGACGCAGGATTATCTGAAACTCATGGAAACCACCAAGCTGACCCCCATCTATGACATTCAGATGGAAGGCTCCGTGATTGAGACCATGAACTCCGGTATTCAGCAGCTGATGAACGGATCAAAAGACGCCAAGACCGTGGCCGCCGCGATTCAGACAGAACAGGATAAAGTGGCAAAGAAGAAATAACAGCGCGCTGATTTGATGTAAAATAATCGGAGCATTTCCGGGAACGAAGACCCAGCACACTGGGCGCGGCGTTCCCGGACAGCTCTGAAATATGCATCATCTTCTCTACCTATGATTCCTTGTGTTCAGGTCTTGTTTAACAAGAAAAGCGGCGGCCCGCCGGCGCTCCGGATTTGCGGGGGCGCGGCTGAATTTCCGATTTGTTTCCGCTGCTTCGCGTCCTGCATCACGAAAGAATACAGCGCGAACCCGGCGGCTTGAGCCGTCAGGCCGCGCATTATACAAGGAGGGAAATTAATGCAGAATAACAGTATGACGAAGCCGAAATCGATGACTTTTGTTTTGTACCTTCTGCCGTCGATTTTGCTTTATACCTTTATCGTTTTTGTTCCGATCGTATTGGCCGGGTATTACGGGTTTTTCGACTGGTCCGGCGGAGTTTCCAAAACCTTTATCGGATTCCAGAATTACCTTGGCCTTTTTTCGGACGATGAGTTCAAAAAATCATTTGTCAATAACATTTACTTAACATTCCTCTGCATTGTCGGTCAGATCGGGCTTGCCTTTGTTTTCGCGGCGATGCTGAACTCCAAACTGATCAAATTCAAGCCCTTTCACCGCACCATGACATACTTTCCGTCCATTCTGAGCGCCGTTGTCATAGGCTTTATCTGGAACATGATCTATGATTACAACTACGGCTTTTTGAACACCATGCTGACAAAGCTCGGGATGTCGCAATATGTGCAGCCCTGGCTGAACAATGAAAAAATGGCGCTCACCCTGGTCTCGATCCCTTTGATCTGGCAGTTTGTCGGTTATTACATGATCATCCTGATGTCCTCCATGGCGGCGATTGACCCGCAGATTTTTGAAATGGCCGAAATAGACGGCGCGACCGGCTGGAAAAAGGCCAGATACATCACGCTCCCAATGATCAAAAACACGCTGATTGTCTGCGTAACGCTGTGCATCGCCGGCAATATGAAAGTGTTCGACCATATTTACGTTATGACCGGCGGCGGGCCGGGCGATGCCACGAATGTTATGGCGATGTACGCTTACAAAACCTCCTTTGTCAGCTATAAAATGGGCTACGGCAGCGCCATGTCGATCGGGATTTTAATTCTCAGCCTGATCGTGATCGGCAGCACCCGTTACGTTCTCACGCGGCTTTCCAGGGAAAAGGAGTGATATTGAATGGAAAACAGCATTAGCCGTCCGAATAAGATCGGGCGCTTTACCTTGGGCTTTTTTGGGAACCTGATCATTTTGTTTTTTTCCGTTACCTGCATCTTCCCCGCCATCTGGCTGTTCTACAGTTCGCTGAAAACCAAAGCTGAATTTCATGCGGACCCGGTCGGCCTTCCGCAGGCGTTCAATTTCAACTCGTATGTTTATATCATGACAAAAACCAACATGTGGATCTGGATGATGAATACCATTCGCAACACCGTCCTTTCCCTGGTGCTGATCCTTCTGATCGGATTCATTGTCGGCTATTTTCTGTCCCGTTTCAGTTTTCTGGGGCGCAAAACGTTATATTCCTACTTCCTGATTGGAATGCTGGTCCCGATCCACGCCCTGATGATTCCGATGTATGTCCTGTTCAACAAGACCGGAATCGGCGACCAGTGGTACACGCTGCTTTTCCCCTATGTGGCGTTCGGCCTTCCGATTGCCGTTTTTCTGGTGGAAAGCTACATGCACAATATTCCAAAGGAAATCGAAGAGGCCGCCGCGATCGACGGGAGCAGCTTCAACAGAACGCTCTTTTCCATCGTGCTGCCCATGTGCAAACCGATTCTTGTAACCGTCGGCATTATTCAGTTTTTCTCCGTCTGGAACGAATTTACCTTTGCGTTGATCCTGATCAGCAAGGAAGCGCTCAAAACGGTACCGGTCGGCCTTACTATTTTCAAAGGCCAGTACGCGACGGACTATCCGAGAATGATGACGGCAATGTTGATCTCCATTCTTCCGGCGGTGGCGCTGTACTTCGCGTTCTCCAAGCAGATTATCAAGGGTATGGTAGCCGGTGCCGTGAAGGGTTAAGATAACAGTTTAAATAACAGGGGGTAAATCAATCAATGCTGAAGCAAAAACTGCATTCCAACTGGAAGATGAAAAAGCTGCAGGACAGCGAATATCTTCCCGCTGCCGTTCCCGGGTCCGTCTATCATGACATTCTGGTCAACCATAAGATGGAGGATCCCTACTGGAGGGACAACGAGCTCAAGGCCCTGAAGATCATGGATTCCGATTTCGAATATGTTTCCGACTTTGACGTTCAGCCGGAAATGTTTCAATGCGACAGGGTCGTTCTGCGGTTCGACGGGCTGGATACCATCGCGGACATTGATCTGAACGGCTCCATGCTGGGCCGTGCGGAAAACATGCACCGCGTCTGGGAATACGACGTGAAGTCCCTTCTGAAGGAAAAAGGCAACCAGCTGAAAATCATTTTCCACTCACCCACGAAATACATCAAAGAGCAGTATGCGATCTGCCGGGCGGACGGAAGCCCGGAGGCAATGGTTGGTTTCCCCCATATTCGGAAAACCCACTGCATGTTCGGCTGGGACTGGGGCCCCAGGCTCCCCGACGCGGGGATCTGGAGGGACGTCACCCTTCTCGGCATTACGGCCGCGCGGATCGACTCCGTTTACATCACGCAGGTTCACGGCGGGGACTCGGTCAAGCTGAAGCTCGATGTGGCGGTTGACAAAGCGACCGACGGCGACTTTTCCTACCGGGTGGAAATCAAGTCGCCGGACGGGAAGACGGCGGAATATGAGAATTCCGTCAAGGAAATTGAAATTGCCGACCCGAAACTCTGGTGGCCGCACGGCTACGGCGAGCAGCCTTTGTACACGGTCAGGGTGACCCTGCTGAAAGACGGCGGGGAAATCGACTGCTGGGAAAGGCGCATCGGCCTGCGCACCATGACCATGCATATTGAAAAAGACGCGGAGGGCGAAAGCTTCGCGCATGAGGTGAACGGCGTTCAGATCTTTGCGATGGGCGCCGACTATATTCCGGAAGACAACATCTTCAGCCGGATCAACCCGGCCCGCACAAGGGACCTTCTGAACCAGTGCACGGCGGCGAACTTCAACTGCATCCGCGTGTGGGGCGGCGGCTATTATCCCGACGACTATTTCTACGACATCTGCGACGAGCTGGGGCTGATCGTATGGCAGGATTTCATGTACGCCTGCGCCGTGTATGAGCTGACCCCCAAATTTGAAGCGAACATCCGTCAGGAAACGATCGAAAATGTGAAGCGGCTGCGCCACCACGCCTCGCTCGGCTTATGGTGCGGCAACAACGAGATGGAGATGTTCATCGACAGAAGGCTGTGGGACAACACTCCGAAGCAGACGGCCGATTATATCCGCATGTTTGAATATATCATTCCGCATGTTCTTCGGGAGTACGACCCGAACACCTTCTATTGGCCGGCAAGCCCGTCGTCCGGCGGCGGGTTTGACAAGCCAAACGACCCGACCCGCGGCGACGTGCACGATTGGGACGTGTGGCACGGGGACAAGCCCTTCTCCGATTTCAGGAACTACAAATTCAGGTACCTGTCGGAATTCGGGTTCCAGTCGTTCCCGCTTCTCAAAACCGTGGAGTCCTTTACGGAACCGGAGGACCGCAACATCTTCTCTTACGTGATGGAAAAGCACCAGAGGAATGTCGCGGCAAACGGGAAAATCATCTCGTACCTGTACAAGACCTTCCTTTATCCGAACCGTTTCGACACGCTTTTGTATGCCTCTCAGATTCTGCAGGCGGAAGCGGTCAAATACGGGGTGGAACATTTCAGAAGAAACCGCGGCGTGTGCATGGGCGCTATTTACTGGCAGCTGAACGATTGCTGGCCGGTGGCCTCCTGGGCTTCCATCGACTATTACGGCCGCTGGAAAGCGCTTCATTACTACGCCAAACGCTTCTTTGCCCCGGTCATGCTCTCCTGCTGCGAGGAAGGGCTGATCACGCAGGACCCCAACGTCAACGCGGAGCCTTACACGCCGGAAAAGAGCATCCGGCTGAATGTTGCGAACGAAACCATGTTTGACCAGACGGTCACGGTCAAATGGGCCCTTCGGAAGAACACCGCCGAAGTCATCGAAGAGCATGAGGAAGAGGTGCGCGTTCCCAGGCTGACCAGTGTCTGGCTGGAAAAGGTGATGCTGCCGCAGGCGGAGCTCTATTCGGATTACGTGAGCTATGACCTGTATCAAAACGGCAAGAGAATTTCCGGCGGAACGGTCATTTTCTCCGTTCCGAAGCACTTCCATTACTGCGACCCGAACCTGACCTGCCGCGTGGAAGGCGACGAGATCATCGTTCACGCCGACGCCTATGCAAAGAGCGTGGAAATACTGAATGAAAACGAGGACATGATTTTGTCCGACAACTATTTCGACATGAACGCAGGCGAAACAAGGGTGAAAATTGTAAGCGGAGAGCCGAAAAATCTGACGCTCCGCAGCGTGTACGATATTCGCTGAAATCGCTGAACAGGTTTAAAACAAATACCGCCGCCCGCCGCATTTTGTTTTTGCGGCGGACGGCGGTTTTCTGTTTCGGACGGTCGGGCAAGCCCTTGTTCCCCCTGTACCTTTTCCTGTGAGGAGACGTTCAATAAAGATTGAAAACATACCGGATCACGAAACGGGAACTTTTGGAAGCGCCGTTCCATACGGCGGCGGCTGTTTTCTCCGCTTCGCGGCGCATGGCTGCAAGCTCTTCCGGCGAAACCGTGTGCCGGCTGAACCGCGCTTTTTGCGCCGTTTCCAGGCTTTGCTCCGAAATTTCGGCGCCGTAGCGTTCCATCCGGTGCAGGTAGCTGTAAACGGCAATGGCGGCCTTGTTGCGGTTGGGCTGGGTAAAGCGGGATTCCCTTCGGGAAAGCGCGATGCGGCGCCTTGCCGCCAGACTTGCGGACAACAGCGCGGCACAGCCGAACAGGATCAGCAGCGGGGTCAAAGCCCTTGCCGCGTCCTCTGTGCGCCCCGTGTCTGTGGGGGACGAAGCCGTTGCGCCGCCGCTTGCCGGGGCGCTCGAAGCGGAAGCGGAGGACGCCGGCGCGCTGGAGGCGCTGCTTTCCGGCTCGGAGGAGGAAGTCTGATTTTCCGAGGTCCGACCCTGGCCGGAATCCCCGTTCAGGCTGAACCCCGGGGTCACTTCAAACGGCTGCCAGCCAAAACCGACTTTGTAAATTTCCACCCAGGCGTGCGCGTGAAGATCCTTTACCGTGGCCCAGCCGTCCGTTGAATTCCCGTAATCGTCGGCGGTCACGATATAACCCTCCGCGTAACGGGCGGGAATCCCCATGGCGCGCAGCAGCACGGTGGCCGCCGTGGCAAAATGCACGCAGTACCCCCGGTTGTTTTCCGTAAGAAAATATTCGGTGAAGTCCTTGCCCGCGGGCACCTTGCCGGGAGTCAGCGAGTATGAGCAGCGGCTTTGAATGAATCCGGCGACCGCGCTGACGATATCGTTTGTCGACCGGTAGCTGTTGTTCCCGGTCAGCCCCGCTTCCTTCAGCAGCACGGTCATTTTGCTTTTCACGTCCGAAGGCAGCGCGGTGTATTTTTCATAGAGGAACTGACGGTAATTCTGTTCCGCCGTCAGGTATTTTTTCGCGTCGTCGTCCAGAAAATCCGTCAGGCTTTCCGGCAGCACGGTCGTATAATAGGCGCGAAGGGAGGCGGAAGAAAAGGCGAAATCGTTCACCAGGCCGGTCGAACTGCCGGAAAACGCACCGGATGTCAGCAGATACTGCTGGATTTTTTTCTGCATTTCCCGGCGTTCCTCGTCGCCCGACGCCTGCACATGGCCGTAAAGGCCCGCAAGCAGCTCGGGTGCGCTGACGTCGCTGAATCCCTCCTTGCTCGCAAGACGGTTGGCGTACAGGCTGTATTCCCCGGTGCCGAACAGCCAGCCGGAGCGAATGACTTCATCCCGAATGTAGCTTACGCCGGAAATCTGGTTGGGCTTTGTGGTCAGATTGTATGGCATGTAAATGCACTTTTTATTCGCGCCTACATTTTTTACGCGGATTCCGAATGAGGAATAGGGGAGCTCTTTCCCGAAGTTGACCAAAGACAGCAGGTCGTCGGAAAAATTCATGACGCTGATTCCGTTCAGCTTTCCGCCGACCTGCGCAAAGTCGGAATCGGAGAGAGGCTCCCAGCTGGTCCCGGTGTAGGCGGCGCCGGTAAAGCCCTTTAAATACCCGGTAAAATGATAGCTGCTGTCCGAGTCGATGGGACCGACCCGCAGCATGGTTTTGCCGGTAAAGCGGATGGAATCCGCCCCGCGCAGCGAAACATGGTCGGAGCTCCCCGCAAGGGTCGTGCCGCTGTCCAGCAGGGAAAAATCGAAGGAAGTATTCATGATCCGATTGCGGATTTCCATTGCTTTTCCGGAATAGCGGTAGTTCTGCATGGGAAACGCGGCCAGAAGCAGCAAAAAACAGAGGATCAGGGCGGGCATCAGATGAAGCCCGCCCTTTGATGCGGCGGCGGGATTTTTTGCCCGGTAGGCGCGCCGCCTTTTTAATATGATCTGCCGGTTTCCGCCGATCATCCGCACCAGGATCAGCGAGGTCCAGCCGGTCAGCAGCATTATAAGGGCGGGAAACGCGGGCGTAATGTTGAAAACCAGCGCGGAAAGCGGGAAGGGAAGCGTAACGGCAATCAGGACCGCGGCGCTTTGAATCCGGATGACGGCCCAGCACACCGCCATGGCCAGAAAGGCGAGCACGAACAGCGCGAATACGGTGCAGTTGAGCGCGTAGGCGGAAGAACCGACGGCCACGTTGTATATCGGGAAAACAAAATTGGAATGGTTCGCGTAAGCCGTCATGACGCTGTTTGTTGTGATCAGAAAGCCCTGAACGACCGCCGCGCGCAGGAAATACCCCGCCGTGCTGAGCAGGCAAAGCAAAACAAGAAGAAACAGCCCCCGATGCCGGGCGAAATGAAACACCGCGAAGAAAAGCGCGGTGACGAGCAGCGCGTAAAGGGCGAGGGTGCCCGGCAGCAAAGGAAGTTCAAATGCGGAAAAAAAGCTCCACGATGCGCCGCACACCCCCAAAAGCACAAGAACGGCATGAAAGGCCAGCTCCTCCGCCCTGGGCGGGCGCTGTGCGGTCAAAGCGGGCGGCGCCAGCTCAATTCCGGAACGGTTCGTTTTTTCCAGACGTTTTCGCATGCGTTTCTCCTGTCAAATCATGAGCCCGGAAAGGCTCTCCTGTATCTTTTCCGGATCAATCCGAATGATTTCGGTCCGGTTGGACCGCAGGGCTGCGGCGGTATCCGCCCGCCCGTCTTTCTCGGCGCCGCAGAGCAGAACGGTCGTCCGGACCGCTTCCTCGCGGCTTTCGCAAAAATCGGTCAGCTCCGGCGTGAGCGCCCCCGTCAGATAAATCAGGTGCGGGTACGGGCGGGCGGGATTATTCAGGAGGCGGCAGGCTTCCATGGCGCGGGGGGATTCCGTATATCGGCGCGAGGAAAGCATGGCGTTGAGCGAAACCGCCAGGTCCTCGTCGTTTTCAATCGTCGCTTCCCGGTACAGTTCGCGCCGCGCGTCGTACCAGCCCACGCTGTGACGCAGTTCATTTTCCAGCAGAAGGCCGGAAAGAGAAACCAGCGTTTCAAACAGGGTGTCGATCGCTCCCATGCCGCCCGTCAGCTCGGCGAGCAGCAGGACGGAGCTGTCCGTGGGAAGGCTGAATTCCTTGACCATCAGCTCGTCCATCCGCGAACTGAGCTTCCAGTGGACGCTTCGCATGGGGTCGCCCTCGCGGTAGGCCCGGATATCGAATATTTCGGAAGGGTCGTCGCCCGGCTTATATTTGGAATAGGTGTTGCTTTCCGCCCCGGGGTCCGCCGTGGTGTCCACAACGGTATCCAGCACGCGGGGGACGGGCGCGACAAAAAGCCGCGCGGATTGTCCGGCTTTCGGGGAAATGGAAAAAATGCCGAAATAGTCAAAGTAAACCGTCTTAACGAGCGTGACCGCGATTTCTCCGCAGTGCAGCGACTTGAACCGGTATTCCACGGTCTGCTCCGGGCCGCTGGAAACCGGCAGAAAAAGCCGTTCCGTCCGCTCTTCGCCGAAAAACAGGTTTTCAAAGCGGAACCGCAGCTCTGCCTGCGCGACAGGGAAAAATGCGCGGTTTTTCAGCCTGACCCGCAACAGCGCTTCCTCGTTTCTGGCGGCGTAAGGCGTTTCCAGCTCAAGGGAAACGGCAGTGCCGCGGACGGACAGAAGCGTGAGCAGCCAGGAAAGAACCGGCAGCGCGATCATCACGGCCAGCAGGTAAAATGCCAGATATCCGGAATCGAACAGATACAGCAGGACCGCGGCGGCAAGAAAAAGAATGTAGGCAATACGATAACGGAACATCATCCACCTCTATCGCTTGGCGACCGCGGGCGCGGGGACTTCCTTCAAAATGCTTTTTAAAAGCTGTGGAGCGGTCATGCCGGCGATCTTTGCCTGCGCGTTCAGCAGGATTCGGTGTTCGATCACGTCGCCGAACACCGCCTGAACATCCTTCGGCACCACATAATCCCTGCCCGAAAGGAAGGCGGCCGCCTGTGCCATGCGGGCCAGCGCGATGGAGCCGCGCGGGCTCGCGCCCAGCCGGATCATTTTGTTTTCGCGCGTCGCGCGCGTCAGCCTCGCGATGTAATCATAAATGTCGTCGTGCAGATAGATGGTTTCAACGCTGCGCTGCATGTCGATCAAATCCTGTGCCGTGGCGACCTTTTGCACCCTGTCCAGCGGGTCGCCGCTCTGTTTCCTTTTTAAAATTTCCACCTCGGCCTGCCGGTCCGGGTACCCCATGGTCATGCGCACCATAAAACGGTCCAGCTGCGACTCCGGCAGCAGCTGGGTTCCGGCGGAGCCGACGGGGTTCTGGGTCGCGATCACAATATACGGCTTCGGGGTGGGGTGGGTCGTTCCGTCCACGGTAATGCTGCCCTCCTCCATCACCTCCAGCAGGGCGGACTGCGTTTTGCTGGAAGTGCGGTTGATCTCATCCGCAAGGAACAGGTTGCACAGCGCCGCGCCGGGCTTGTACTCCAGCGCGCCGGTCGCGCGGTTGTAAATGGAAAAGCCGGTCACGTCGGTCGGCATTACGTCGGGGGTGAACTGCATGCGTTTATAGTCGAGAGAAACGGCTTTGGAAAATGCCAGCGCAAGAGTCGTTTTTCCAACGCCGGGAATATCCTCCAGCAAAATATGCCCCTGTGCCAGCACAACCATGAGCAGCTTGCAGACAATATCGTCCTTGCCGACCACGGCCTTTTTTACTTCATTGATAATATCAAGAGCTTTTTCCTGCATTGTCCCATCCACCAATCGTTATTAATCATATCTTGTTTATTATAATAGAAATAAAAAGCGTTTGCAATCAGAGTATGCCAGCCTGCCGGGCGGAATTTCCGCTTGAAGAAACTTTTTTGCCGACTTGCATCCCGCGGCCCCGCGCGTTAAGATAAAGAAAAGAACACATAAAAAGCCGGAGCAGAAGCTTCCGACCGTTTTGGTTTGAAAGACTAACTATTAAAAGTCAAGCATCAAAATGAGGAAAAGGTGAATTGGATCGAGCTGCAAAAATGGTACAGCAAAGCAAGCGTCGCGACAGACACCATGTTTTCGTATGAAAGAATGTTCTAAGCGGAAAGGGTGCGGTAAGGCTGCCCGGATTTTTCCAAAGCACAGATCAGGCGTACCAGCTTTTTGGCGGCATGGGAGATAGCAACATTGTAATGCTTACCCTCTGCTCGTTTCTTGGCAAGGTAACCAGCAAAGACAGGATCCCATAAGCAAACATACTTGGCAGCATTGAAAAGGGCAAAACGCAGGTATCTGGAGCCGCGTTTCTCCATATGGGCATAGCAGTTGGTAAGCTGCCCGGATTGATATGTAGAGGGTGAAAGGCCGGCATAGGCCAAGACCTTGTCGGGGGAATCGAACCGGGTGAAGTCACCTACCTCGGCTAGAATCGTGGCTCCCAACCGATATCCTATGCCTACAGTGTAGCACAGCCCTTGGAGAGGGGCTTTAAAAACTACTACTTTATAATACAAGGAGTTTTGCAGGTTGAACGAAATAGAAAAGCTTCAGAAAATGGTGGACGACAGCGGGCGCATCGTATTTTTCGGCGGTGCGGGCGTTTCCACGGAAAGCGGGATTCCCGATTTCCGCAGCGTGGACGGGCTGTACCATCAGCGCTATCAATATCCGCCCGAGGTGATGCTGAGCCACACCTTTTACGAAAAGCACCCGGCGGAATTCTTCGATTTTTACCGGGATAAAATGCTTTATCTGGACGCCCGGCCGAATGCGGCGCATCAAAAGCTGGCGGAGCTGGAACAGGCCGGAAAGCTGAGTGCGGTGGTGACGCAGAATATCGACGGCCTGCATCAGAAGGCGGGCAGCAAAAATGTCTTCGAGCTGCACGGCTCCGTGCACCGGAATTACTGCCAGCGGTGCCGCCGTCTTTATGACGCGGCGTTCATGCTCCGCAGCACGGGCGTGCCGAAATGCGAATGCGGCGGGACCATCAAGCCCGACGTCGTGCTGTACGAGGAAGGCCTGGACCAGAAGACGCTTTACGGCGCGGTGCGGGCCATTGAGGAAGCGGATATGCTGATCATCGGGGGAACTTCCCTGGTGGTTTATCCGGCGGCAAGCCTTGTGAATTATTACCGCGGGAGCCGCCTGGTGGTCATCAACCGGACCGCCACCCCGCAGGACGGTTCCGCCGACCTGTGCATCAGCGGCAGCATCGGGAAAGTGCTGGCGCAGCTCCATTAGAAAAGCAAAAGGAAACAGCCGCCCCTGCCGTGCGCTCGACCGGCAGGGGCGGCGGTTTCGGGCCGAGGAGCAATCAGGCGGTTTGAAACAACATGCGAAACCGGAGGGCTTTCGCGCCCGAAACGCATCAGGCTTCGATCGGAATAAAATCGAATTTCGTTACGTCAAACAGTCCCATATCCGTCAGTTTGATTTCCGGAATCACGGGCAGGGACATAAAACAGAGCGTCATCACAGGCTCCACATCCCGGCTGACCCCGAGCGTCCCGTGTGCGGCTTCGTGGATGCGAGTCAGCTTTTCATCGACCCATTCTCCGCTCCGGTCGCTCATCAGGCCCGCAATCGGAAGGGGCATGCTTTCCAGCACGCGCCCGTCTTTTGCAAGCAGGATGCCGCCGCCCTGTTGGATCAGCTCCCGCACGGCAAAAGCCATCTCTTCATCCTTGACGCCGACCGTGATGATGTTGTGGGAATCATGCGCCACGGAAAGCGCGATTGCCCCCTGCCGGAGCCCGTAACCCTTTAACAGAGCCGCGGCTACGTTTCCGGTGTTTTGGTGGCGCTCCACGACCGCGATTTTCACAATATCGGCGGACGGGTCGTATAAAAAATCACCGTTTTCGTCCCGCTTGATTTCCGCCGTTTCTTTGCCGGTTAAAACGCCGCCGGGCAGGATTTGAATGACATGGGCCCGGTTGGAGTGGATCGGCAGACGCAGCTTGTCCGCGGAAAAGTCCTTTACATGAAAACTGCCCTTTGTCCCCGAACTGTCGCAGCGGCTGACCGGCAGGGTGTAACGGCCGTCCAACGCCGCTTCGCGGCCCGCGGTGAATACCCTTTTCACATGAAAATCCTTCATGTTGTCGAACAGCACAAGATCCGCCCTCAGGCCCGGCGCAATCGCGCCCCGGTCTTGCAGGCCGTAGCATTCGGCGGCGTTCAGGCTGGCCATCCGCACGGCGGTGAACGGATCGATCCCCTCCTCCACGCAGATGCGCAGATGGTTGTCGATGTGCCCGGAGCCGAGGAGCGTTTTCGGCTGGCAGTCGTCGGTACAGAGCAGACAGCGCCGGCTGTTCTGCGGAGTCACGCCCTTGAGCAATTCCCGAAGGTTGCGGCACGCCGAGCCCTGCCGCAGAAGGACATACATCCCCCGCGAGATCCGGTCCAGCATTTCATCGACCGTGGAACATTCGTGATCCGTCCGTATCCCCGCGGCCGCGTAGGCATTCAGCGCGTTCCCCATGAGTCCCGGGCAGTGACCGTCGATCAGCTTGCCCTGCTCTTTCGCGGCCAGAAGCTTGTCCAGCGTTCCGCCGGCTGCGCCGATCACGCCGGGAAAATCCATGAATTCCCCGAGCCCGAGGATTTCCCGGCGGGCGAGCGGCTCTTTCATGGCTTCGGCGTCTATCACCGCGCCCGAATGCTCAAAGGGGGTTGCCGGCACGCAGGAGGGGAGCATCCATTTGATGTCGAGGGCCGTCTGTTCCGATGCCGCAATCATATATTCCAGACCTTTCAGCCCGCAGACATTGGTGATTTCGTGGGGATCGGCAATGATTGTCGTTGTGCCGTGCGGAACAACAAGCTTTCCCAGCTCCTCGGGGGTTACGTATGATGATTCAACGTGGATATGGCTGTCGATCAGCCCCGGCGCCGCAAACAGACCTTCGGCGTCGATTTCGCAAAGCCCCTCGTACCGCCCGACCCCCGCGATCAGGCCGCCGCAAAGCGCAATATCGCCGGTGAGAACGCGAGCATTGCAGACATCGATCACCTTGCAGTTTTTGAGGATCTTGTCTGCGGGGATTTTTCCCGAGGCAACATCAATGAGCTTTTTCAAAGCGTTTTTTTCCATTGGAACACCCCCGTTATTTTATGTACCGTCAATTTTAACTTTGTTTTAAAAAGTCGGGGCTTTGGCGGCAAGCCTCCATTTATTGGGATTTCTTTTTGAAGTGCACCGCCAACAGAACCGGCCCCGCCGTCATGGCTATACCGGCAACAGCACCGCATATTACCAATATGGCATCAGGCAGCCTGATCAATGGGTCTATAAATACGACCAGCCCCGATATCCCCGCTGCTGTAAATCCCCAATGTATCCAACGCTCAAGGCCCTTCGAGCCGAACACCTTGGAAACGCACAAAAAAGACAAACACATAAACAGATATCCGACCCCTTCCAGGGCGCCCGGAATTGTGTACGGATAATAATTCGCATATAGCCACAACGAGATCCCGTCAAGCATTCCGTTCCTCAGATTATGTTGCACCACGGTCAGCTGGATGTAATAATTAGCGCTCAAAACAGCTGAATAAATGACAGCGAATATGATGCTCAACAGGCCCCAAATTTTCTGCTGTTCCTCGATCAACATGTAAATTGACGCTGTCATCATTACAAAGGTTAACGTCAGAATAAAGCAAGGAACAACCCAAAATAAAAACGGAAACTGTTGAAAAGTTTCGGAAAATAATTTGATACCGGGCCAAGGGGCATGTAAGATGGGTTGATAGGAAAGGAACCCTGCCAGATACCACAGGTTAAGGATTCCAGTTAACAATGAAGACCAAAATCCTATTCGCAGATTTGTGGAATTTATATTTTTCCCCTCCCTTCGCATCGCTTTCTCATTTTGTCATCAGAACTACACTTTCAATGTGGTGCGATAGGCTCACTCCGATGTCTAGGCTGTATTTTTGGTTTTATCCGTTCGCGGGAATAAGTCAACTCAAAAATATTCATTTTCTACGTTCTCGGAAATAAGTCAACTAAATATACCTGTTCAAAGAAATAAGTCATACAATATCTTGAGTGGTCGATTTAGATGTTTTTCCATGTGTAAAATGGAACGATAGCATCAGATTGATGTCTGGTATGTATTTTTCTGTTTTTCCGTATAAGGGAACAGGTCGAGCATGGTTTTTATGGGTATTATCGGTTCGCGGGAACAGGTCAATAGTTTTTTGCTCGTTCACGGGAATAAGTCAATATATGTTCAAATCCCGCCGACTTAAACACCTTCGCACCACATAGAGGGATGCAAAGATA
>JAAYUL010000109.1 GCA_012517675.1 Clostridiales bacterium
TGAAGCCATTACCAACTACTCGGATGATGTGACGACCCGCATGACGACGAACGACTGGGGCGACATCTGCATGATTCCCAACAGCGTACAGAATTCGGAGCTGGGGGATCACTTCCAGCCGATGGGTTCGGTCAGCACGCTTTCCAAGACCTACAACTGTGTCACCGCCAAGATGTACAACGGCATTTGCTACGGCATCAGCTCAAGCAACAACGTACAGGGCGTCCTTTATAACAAAAAAGTCTTTCAGGACGCCGGCATCACCGCCCTGCCGAAAACGCCGGACGAATATTTGACCGACCTCAAGGCTATCAAGGATAAGACCAAGGCGGTTCCGCTCTACACCAACTTCGCGGCCAAATGGCCGGTGGGCGCGTGGGATGCTTACATAGGCAGCGTTGCTACCGGAGACCCGGATTTCATGAACCAGAAGCTCGCCAAGATGAAGGATCCGTTCGCAAAGGCCTCCTTTACGGCGGGGACGGGACCGTACGCGGTTTACGACATCCTCTATGAAGCGGTGAAGCGCAAGCTGATTGAGGACGACCCGACCACGACCGACTGGGAAAGCAGCAAGACCAAGCTGAACAACGGCCAGATCGGCACCATGGTGCTCGGCTCCTGGGCGATTACCCAGATGCAGAGCGCCGGCAAAAATCCCGACAACGTCGGCTACATGCCCTTCCCGATCACGGTGAACGGCAAGCAGTACGCGACCATGGGCGCCGACTACTGCTACGGCATTAACAAGAACAGCTCGGACGACAACAAGATCGCCGCGATGCTCTATGTCAAGTGGCTGACCGAAAAATCCAACTTTGCCTACACGGAAGGCGGGATTCCGACCGTGAAGAGCGCGGAACTTCCGAAATTCCTGCAGGGCTTCAAGGATATTCTGGTGGAGGATAATCCGCCGAAAACGGGAGAGGAAGACCTGTTCACCAAGGTCAACAACGATTCCGAACTCAGCATCAATACCGACAACGTTCATGTTTCCGACATTGTCGAAGCCGCCCTTGACGGGACCAAAACAATGGATGACATTGTGAAGGAATGGAACCAGAAATGGACGGATGCTCAGCAGAAGAACGGCGTAAAGTAATTTAAGAAGGCAGATTTTACGGACGGCCGGCGCTGGTGCGTCGGTCGCCTTTGTACAAGGGGGATTTTTGATGAAAACTGCAGAAAAAAAGAGCTTTTCCCAATGGATGCGCAGCATCCGGGGGCAGCAAATCCTGGTGACCGTCGTATTTATGGTGATTCCGATCGCGCTGTTGATTACCTTTACATATCTTCCGCTGTTTAAAATGGCGCAGTTCAGCTTTTACAACATGAAATATATTGGGACCCGCACTTACATCGGCTTCCAGAATTATATTGACGTTTTCACCAGGGACGATATTTTTCAGGCGCTGAAGCTCAGCCTGTTCTACCTGGTTGCCGCGATTGTGCAAATGGCGCTCGCGCTGATGCTTGCCGCCATCGTGACCTCCGGGCTGAGGGGCACGGCGTTTTTCAAGGGCGCCGTCTTCTTCCCGTATCTGGTCTGCGGCATCGCGGTCGGGTTTATTTTCAAGTTCTTCTTTACCCACGGCTTTGTTCTGGATACGCTGCTGACCCATATCGGGTTTCAGCTTAACAGCCTGCCGTACTGGCTGAAAGACACCAGCGTCAACAACAGCATGCTGGCCGCGACCTCCGTGTGGAGGTACATGGGGCAGAACATGGTGCTGTTCATCGGCGCCATGATGTCCGTGGACAACGATGTTTATGAAGCGGCGGTTATCGACGGTGCAAACGCATGGCAGAAATTCTGGTCCATCACCATGCCCGGCATCAAAACGATGGTTGTCCTGAATCTGATTCTTTCCATCAGCGGCTCCATCAGCGCCTTCGAACCGCCTTATGTTATCACCAACGGCGCGTTCGGCACCGGCACCTATTTCGTCATCATGGACCGCATCGCGCATGTAAACCAGAAGGTCGGTCTGGCGTCCGCCATGGCCGTCGTGCTGATGTTTATCATTGCTTTTGTCACAATTCTGCAAAAGCTTGCTTCCCATTTCCTGCTGGATGAGGATGAGACCGGCCGGACTTTCCATGAGCGCCGGATAGCCAAAAAACGCAGCCAGTCTGCGCAGTAAACGGGGGAGGTTATATCGTGGCTAATTTAGAAAATGCAATGCGGCCCGAGGGCCGTATCGGCGCGAGCCAGCGCGGTAAAATGAAAAAGATTTTAATACAGGTTATGGAATATCTGATTCTGGCCTTCGCGTCTTTCTGGGCGCTGGTTCCTGTTGTTTCCTGCCTGGTCACGGCGTTTAAAACGCCGAACGAATACCAGAACACGAATGTCATGGCGCTGCCGCAGAACTGGCTTTACTTTGACAATTTCGGGGCCGCCTGGCAGAAGGCGCACATGGGCATGGCTTTCTTCAATTCGTTCCTGATTTTGATCGTCGTGCTGATCTGCTCCATTCTGTTCAGCTCCATGCTGGCGTTTGTGCTGAACCGCTTTCAATTCCCGGGCAACGGGGCGGTCCGGAATCTCTTCCTGTTCGCGGCGCTGATTCCCGGCATCGCCATGCAGGTCACCGTGTATCAGATCATGTACGCCCTGAATCTGATCAACAGCCTGACAGGCTACATGATTTTGATGATGGGGACGGACGTTATCGCCATTTACATTTTCCTGCAGTTTTTTGAAAACCTTCCGGTTTCCCTGGACGAATCGGCCATTCTGGACGGATGCACCTATTTCGGCGTTTATTTCAAAATTCTTCTGCCGCTGCTGAAGCCCGCCATTGTCACCTGCCTGATTTTAAAGGGCGTGGGAACCTATAACGAATACTACATGGCGAACCTGTATTTGCAGGACAAATCGCTGTACCAGGTCGTTTCCACCTGCCTGTACACCTTTACGGGCCCAATGGGCAACCAGTACAACTATATCTGCGCCGGTGTTATCATCACCATTATTCCGGTTCTGATTATCTTCATTTTCTGCCAGAAGCAAATTTACAGAGGACTTGCGTCCGGCGCCGTGAAAGGCTGACATTGTAACGGAGGAAAAAAACGTGAGCGAAGTGAAACTATACGGAGAAAGTCTGCCGAATATTCCGTGGCAGGAGCCGGACAAAGACCGCGGCGACCAGCCGCTCTGGCGATATGAGCACAACCCGATCATCGGGCGCAACCCGGTCAAGGGCGTGGCGCGCATTTTCAACAGCGCCGTTGTGCCGTACGGCGACGGGTTTATCGGCGTGTTCCGCGGCGAGCAGGTCAACGGGATTCCCTATATCTATCTCGGGCGGAGCCGGGACGGCATCCGCTGGGAAATTGAGCCGGAGAAGATCCGGTTTACGGATGAGCAGGGGCGGCCGTTCATGCCCCACTACGCGTATGACCCGCGCCTGGTAAAGGTGGAGGACACGTATTATATCATCTGGTGCCAGGATTTTTACGGCGCGTCGATCGGAATCGCCAGAACCACGGATTTCAAAACCTTTGTGCGTTTGGAAAACCCCTTTGTTCCGTTCAACCGGAACGCCGTCCTTTTCCCCCGGAAAATCAACGGAAACTATGTGCTTCTTTCGCGCCCGAGCGACAGCGCCCATACGCCGTTCGGCGATATTTTCCTGAGCGAAAGCCCCGACATGGAGTATTGGGGCCGCCACCGTCATGTGATGGGACGCGGCAGCGAATGGTGGGAAAGCGTGAAGATCGGCGGCGGCGCGGCGCCGATCGAAACCAGCGAGGGCTGGCTGCTGTTCTACCACGGGGTGTCCGGCACATGCAACGGCTTTGTTTACAGCATCGGCGGGGCGATTCTGGATATCGACCGTCCCTCCGTTGTCAAATACCGCTGCCAGAACTTTCTGCTGACGCCGGAAGAGTGGTATGAGGAACGCGGCTTTGTGCCGAATGTAACGTTCCCCTGCGCCACGCTCTGCGATAGTGCCACCGGACGGATCGCGGTTTACTACGGCGCCGCGGACAGCTACGTGGGCCTTGCCTTTACCACCGTGGACAGGGTGGTGGATTACATTAAGGCAAGCAGCGTTGTTACGCCGGACGATATGGAAATCGGCCGCAGGTAAAAAAATGATTGCACGGCGGCGGAATATGGGATATGCTGAACATGACAACGAACCGCGGAAGAAAAAGGAACCATAATTGCGGAAAGGCAGGAAATGCGATATGCTGATCAAAGAGGCGCAGGCCATGCTGGAACAGAAGATTCTTCCGTTCTGGATGGGTTTGCGCGACGACCGGTACGGCGGTTATTACGGATGGATGGACTTTGACCTGAAGGTGGATGAAAAGGCGGAAAAGGGCTGCATTTTGAACAGCCGGATCCTCTGGTGTTTTTCCAGCGCGGCGGCCGCGCTGAAACGAAGCGACCTGCTCGGCGAGGCGGAGCATGCTTACCGGTTTTTGAAAGAGCACTGTCTGGACCCCGAATACGGAGGGGTCTTCTGGTCCGTTCAGTACGACGGGGCGGTCAAGGACGATACCAAACACACCTATAACCAGGCTTTTGCGATTTACGCGCTTTCCGCGTACTACCAGGCCTCCGGCGACGCGGAGGCGTTGGAGCTTGCACGCTCCCTTTACCGGCTGGTGGAACAGAGGTGTACCGATGAGTTCGGCTACCTGGAATCGTTCGACCGCAGCTTTCATCCGGCATCGAATGAAAAGCTGTCGGAAAACGGCGTTTTGGCGGATAAAACCATGAATACGCTCCTCCATGTGTTCGAGGGGTACTCCGGGCTGTATCAGGCCGCGGGCGACGGGGACGTGGAGCGGAGCCTGCGCCGCATTCTCAGGATCTTTGCGGAAAAGGTCTATAATCCGGAAAAAAAGCGGCAGGAAGTGTTTTTCGACTGCGAAATGAACAGCATCCTCGACCTGCATTCCTATGGGCACGACATTGAGACGTCCTGGCTGATGGACTGGGGCTGCGGCCTGCTGCACGACGACGGACTGATGAAACGGATTTCCGGCATCGACGACGAGCTCGCGCAGCAGATTTACGCGACCGCCTATCACAAGCATTCCGTGTGGAACGAATGCGACCGCGGCGTGGAAAATAAGACCCGCGTCTGGTGGGTGCAGGCGGAATCGGTCGTCGGATTTCTGAACGCGTATCAGAAGCATCCGGAGCGGAAGGATTATCTCGAGGCGGCCGCGGATATCTGGGGCTATATCAAGGAAAAGCTGGTCGATCCCCGCCCCGGCTCCGAATGGTTCTGGGAAGTGGACGACGACGGCAACCCGACCAGCCGCAAGCCGATTGTGGAACCCTGGAAATGCCCCTATCACAACGGACGGATGTGCCTTGAAATCATGAGGAGGAAAATCGATGCTGCATGCTGAATACTACAATCAATTACAAAAACAGGAGCAATTGATCACCAAACAAAATCAACCGAAGGATTTTTACAATGGGATTTTCACGCGCTGGCAGAACCCCGTGCTGACAAGGGGACATATCCCCCTGTTCTGGCGGTATGATCTGGATGTGAAAACAAACCCGTTTTTTATGGAACGCCTGGGCGTGAACGCGGCGTTCAACTCAGGGGCGATCGAACTGAACGGCAAGTATTATCTGGTGGCGCGCATTGAAGGCGTGGACCGCAAGTCCTTTTTCGGCGTGGCGCGGAGCGATTCCCCCGTCGAAGGCTTCCGTTTTCTGGACTATCCCGTGCGTCTTCCCGACACCTGCCCGGAAGAGGTCGACGTTTACGACATGCGCCTGACCCAGCATGAGGACGGCTGGATTTACGGCGTGTTCTGCTCGGAAAGCAAGGACTCTGCCTCGGACGATCTTTCCGCCGCGGTGGCGGCGGCCGGCATTGTGCGCACGCGCGACCTGAAAACATGGGAGCGCCTTGACAACCTTGTGACCCTGCAGTCCCCGCAGCAGCGGAATGTCCTGCTGCTCCCGAATTTTGTGAACGGCTGCTATGCGTTCTACACCCGGCCCATGGACGGGTTTATTTCCACCGGCTCCGGCGGCGGAATCGGGTTCGGTTTGTGCAAAGACATTACGCATGCGGTGATCAAGGAGGAAACCATCACCAGCGCGCGCCGTTTCCACACGGTCACGGAGGGAAAGAACGGCTCGGGCGCGGTCCCGATCCGCACGGAAAAGGGCTGGATCCATATTGCGCACGGCGTGCGCAATACGGCGGCGGGCCTGCGCTATGTGATTTACGCCTTTGCCACTGATTTGAACGAGCCGTGGAAGGTCATTGCGGAGCCGGGCGGCTACCTGATTGCCCCGTTCGGGGAAGAGCGCATCGGCGACGTTTCCAACGTGGTCTTTACCAACGGCGCGATTGTCCGTGAAAACGGCGAGGTTTACATCTATTACGCTTCTTCGGATACGCGGATGCACGTGGCTTCCACAACGATCGACCGGCTGCTTGATTATGTGTTTCATTCGCCGGAGGACGCTCTCCGTTCGGTGGACTGTGTTTCGCAGCGCTGCCGCATGATCGATCACAATCTGGAAATTCTGAAGAGGGAAGAGAAAGACGGCAATGCGTGAGTCCGACATGGAAAGCTTTTGTGCGGCACCGGTGTTTTCCAGCAATATGGTGTTGCAGCGGGATCGGGAAATTGCCGTTTTCGGTACGGGAACCGACGGAACGGTCCTTACGGTAACGCTCGGGAGCGGTTCCGGGTCCTGTGCGGTGAACCGCGGGCGCTGGCGGGTCAACCTCCCGCCCATGCCCGCCGGCGGACCGTTCACCATGACCATTTCGGACGGTTCCGAATGCAAGGTGTTTGAGAATATTCTGATCGGCGAAGTCTGGCTGGCCGGCGGGCAGAGCAATATGGAGCTGGAGCTGCAAAACTGCAAAAACGGAAAGCGGGAGCTGGCCGGCTCTTTCAACAGCCAGATCCGCTTTTACAGCGTGCCGAAATGCGGATGGGACGATGAAACGCTCCGGAAAGCCGAGGCCGAGTCTTCCTGGAAGGTGTGCGGCCCCGACACGGCCGCCGCGCTCTCCGCGGTCGCGTATTTCTGCGCGAGAACGCTCCGGGAGGAGCTGAAGATTCCGGTGGGAATCATTGTCTGCTGCTGGGGCGGCACCTCCATCAGCTGCTGGATGAGCCGGGAACAGCTTGCCCGCTCCAAGGCAGGGCAGCGCTATCTGGATGATTACGCCGCGCTGGCGGGCGATAAAACCGACGCGCAGTACGACGCGGAAATGGAGAGCTATTTTCAGGAGTACAACGATTGGAACGCCCGCGTGGAGGCCATGCGGGCACAGAACCCCTCGGTGACCTGGGAAGTGCTGAACGTGGCCTGCGGCGTCTGCCCGTGGCCGCAGCCTGCGGGGAGGAAATCCCCCTATCGCCCCGGCGGGCTTTATGAAACGATGGTACGCAGGGTGGTTCCCTACACCATACGCGGCTTCCTCTACTATCAGGGGGAAGAGGACGAAGCCCGCTGCGTGGATTATGGCGAGATGATGGTTTATCTGATCGACCAGTGGCGCGGCGACTGGGGCGACGACGAGCTGCCGTTTCTGTTTGTCCAGCTGCCGATGTTCATCGCCAAATCGGAATACGACAGCGGGCGGGACAGCCGGCACTGGTGTGTTCTGCGGGAGCATCAATGGCGTGTTTCACGCATGATCAGGAACACGGCGCTCGCGGTTGTGCTGGACTGCGGAGAGTTTGACAATATTCACCCGCTCGACAAACAGACGGTGGGCCTGCGGCTCGCGCTTCAGGCGCTCAAAACGGTTTACGGCCGTCCGGTTTCTGCCGACGGCCCCGCGTTTCGTGCCGCGCGGCCGGAACGGGGCGGCCTGCGTGTCTTTTTTGAACACGGACAGGGGCTGCGGTTCCGGACGAGTCCCGAAGGAAGCTTTGAGCTTGCCGGGGCGGACGGCGTGTATTATCCCGCGAAAGCGAGCATTGAAAACGACACGGTCTTTCTGACTTCCGGCGATGTGCCGGAACCGCTTTTTGCGAGGTATGCGTGGGCCAGCTGGGGCCCGGTTCCGCTTTATAACGCGGCGGGCATTCCGGCGGCTCCGTTTCGGAGCAGCCGATTAATTGAATGATAAGTATTTTTTGGATACCCCCCCTTTTATTGGTGCCGCAGGCCTGAAGGCCTGCGGCATTTTCCTGTGTTTCGC
The DNA here is from genome assembly GCA_012517675.1 of Clostridiales bacterium. Lineage (GTDB taxonomy): Bacteria > Bacillota > Clostridia > Oscillospirales > Acutalibacteraceae > Caproiciproducens. The sequence continues at coordinate 8,163 of JAAYUL010000109.1, forward strand.
CGGAAGGGAGACGCGGCCATTCTGTTCTTCGGGGAACAAGCGATCGGGGCAGACAAAAATTTTCAACCGTCAAAGGGTCGGCGGGGCGGAACAGGAACCGAAAAGAGGCTGCCCTTGCAGGGGGGGGCGGCATCATACGTTAAAAAAGCGAGCGCGCCCGTCAAACGGAAACGCGTTCGCTTTTGAAAATTCTGCCCGGCAGCGGGCCCCGGTTTTATCGCTTTGATCTCAGCAATTTCATCGCCAATCGGACGCCGACCACGCCCAGCTCGACGACGGCCAGCGTATAGATCACGAGGGAGGCAATCACCAGGGCCCAAATCCAGCCTTCGGGCGGGGTTGCGCCGGAGGCGAGTCCGCCGGCAACGGCAATTGCCTGCCCTCCAAAGAGGAACAGAACCGCGGCCCCCAGGCCGACGGCGGTCTGCCGGAGGTAAGCATGCGCCCGGAACGCCGCCCACAGGAGCAGAAATGCACCGATCAGGGCAGCGGGGAACAGCTCCGCCGGCATCAGATAATCGAACAGAAATCTTCCGCTGGACAGCGAGCCGATGACGGACGTTGCGAATGTAAGCAGGATCGGGCTCCAGACCAGCACGGTTCCCAATACGGCGCAAACTTTTGCCGGAGTGTTTCTGCCTTCCATTTGTAGCTCCCCCTTCTCCTTGTTGTCAAAGCTTAAAAGTTTCCATCGGTTCCACACTTATTATACCATTCGGCCCGGACCGGGTACAACCGGTGTTTTGTTCCGGATGCCTCCCGCTTTTCCAAAAAACTTCCGCCGCTTTGTTCATTTCTCCCTCATAATATGCTATAATTTCCCCATACTTTTGTGTGAGGAGAATGATCATGCTGACAGACATCGAAATTGCACAGCAGACAAAGCTTGTACCGATTGCTCGAATTGCTTCCGAACTCGGTATCCTGGAGGAAGAGCTTGAGCCATACGGCCGCTTTAAAGCGAAGCTGAACGACTCTCTGACCCAACGACTTGCCGGAAAAAAAGACGGCAAACTGATCCTGGTGACCGCAATCAACCCGACGCCCGCCGGGGAAGGCAAGACGACCACCACCGCCGGGCTGGGACAGGCGATGAAGAAGATCGGGAAGAACGCGATCATCGCCCTGCGGGAACCGAGCCTCGGCCCCGTGTTCGGAATTAAGGGCGGCGCGGCCGGCGGCGGCTATGCGCAGGTGGTGCCGATGGAGGACATCAACCTGCATTTCACCGGCGATTTTCACGCGATCACTTCCGCGAACAATCTGCTCTGCGCCATGCTGGACAACCACATGCAGCAGGGCAATGTGCTGCAGATCGACCCGCGCCGCGTTCTGATCAAACGCTGCCTCGACATGAACGACCGCGCGCTGCGCAACATCGTCGTCGGTCTCGGCGGGAAGGTCAACGGCGTGCCGCGCGAGGACGGCTTCTGCATTACGGTCGCCACCGAAATCATGGCGATCTTCTGCCTGGCCACCGACCTTGCCGACCTGAAAAAGCGGCTCGGCAAAATACTGGTGGCGTACAGCTATTCCGGCGCGCCGGTTTACGCGGCCGATTTAAAAGCGCAGGGCGCCATGGCGGCTCTTCTGAAGGACGCCATTAACCCCAATCTGGTGCAGACGCTGGAGGGCACGCCGGTCATTATGCACGGCGGGCCGTTTGCCAATATCGCGCACGGCTGCAATTCCGTGCGGGCCACGCGCCTTGCGCTCAAGCTGGCGGATTACTGCATTACGGAGGCGGGCTTCGGCTCCGACCTCGGCGCGGAAAAATTCATGGACATCAAATGCAGGCTCGCGGGCCTCAAGCCCGACGCGGTGGTGTTGGTCGCCACGGCGCGCGCATTGAAATACAACGGCGGCGTTCCCAAGGCGGAAACCGCGAACGAGAACCTGGAGGCGCTGAAAAAAGGCATTGTCAATCTGGGCGCGCATATTGAGAACATGAAGAAATACGGCGTTCCGGTCGTGGTGGCTATCAACCGTTTCCTGACCGATACCGACGCGGAGCTTTCTTTTATTGAAAACTACTGCCGCGAAAACGGCGCGGACTTCGCCCTTTCCGAGGTGTTCGCAAAGGGCGGAGAAGGCGGCGTTGCCCTTGCGGAAAAGGTGGTTGCGGCGGCGGAGCAGCCCTCGGATTTTCACCCGATTTATTCTGAAAAGCTTCCGGTGCGCGAAAAGATCGAAACCATCGCCCGTGAAATTTACGGTGCGGACGGCGTGGTGTTTACCGCGAAGGCGGAAAAGTCCATGAAGGAGATTGAAACGCTGGGCGGGAACGAAATGCCGGTCTGCATCGCCAAAACGCAGTATTCTCTTTCCGACAACGCCGCGTTGCTCGGCAGGCCCACCGGCTTTCAGATCACCATCCGCGACCTGCGCATTTCGAACGGCGCCGGTTTTGTGGTGGCATACGCCGGCGATATCATGACGATGCCGGGTCTGCCGAAGGCGCCCTCCGCCGAAAAGATCGACGTGGACGAGCAGGGCAGAATTTCCGGTCTGTTTTGAGCCGGGCCGTTTTTCTGAAATTTTGGGAGGCTACGAACGGGTGAAACAATGCAGGAATTTATAACGGACTCCGCCGGGCAGACGGAAGAGCTGGGCGCGCGCCTTGCGGAAAAGCTGCGCGGCGGCGAGGTGATCGCCCTTTTCGGCGGCATGGGCATGGGGAAAACCGCGTTTACCCGCGGGCTGTGCCGCGGCCTCGGCATACGCGGCGGCGTTTCCAGCCCGACCTTTGCGCTGGTGCATGAATATCGCGGGAAATACCCTGTCTACCATTTTGACATGTACCGTGTTTCGGGCTGGGACGACCTTTATTCCACCGGATTTTTCGACTATCTGGAAAGCGGCGGCGTTCTGGTGGTTGAATGGAGCGAAAATATCGAAGCCGCGCTTCCGGAAAACGCGATCCGCGTTGAAATCCGGCGGGGCGCGGGGGAAAATTCGCGTATTTTCCGGATGGAAGGGGTTACACTATGATGATTTTGGCGATCGATTCCTCGGCTGCCGCCGCTTCCGCCGCTCTGGTGGAGGACGGCAAGGTGCTGGGCGAATTTTATATCAACACAAA
>JAAYUL010000110.1 GCA_012517675.1 Clostridiales bacterium
CCTCTTCCTTCGTTTCGATCGTCACCGGCACCCCGCCCGCGATCTCGGCCAGAGGGCGGTAGCACACAAACGAAGGCTCGGGAATCAGCACCTCTTCCCCCGGGTTCACCAGGCAGCGGATGCACAGGTCGATCGCCTCGCTGCCGCCGACGGTCACGAGAACGTCCGTCTTCGGCTCGTATTCCACATGGTACCTGCGCTTCATCCACCGGCAGATTTCCTCCCGCAGCTCGATAAAGCCGCGGTTGGGGGAATACCAGGTTTTTCCGTCCTCCAGCGTGCGGATGCCCTCCTGCCTGACATGCCACGGCGTTGAAAAATCCGGTTCGCCGATGGACAGCGAAATAACGTGGTCCATTTCATTGGCAATGTCGAAAAATCGGCGGATTCCGGAGGGCTTGAGCCGCTGAACCTCGGCATTGAGCATCTGTTTATAATCAATCACAGAGTACACTCCTTCTTTCGTCCCGCTCCTCTTCCGGATTCAGGATGACGCCGCCGTCTTTGTAGCGGGTCAGAATAAAGTGTGTCGCCGTGGAAAGCACGGAATCCAGCGTGGAAAGGCGGCGCATGACAAACATGGCGATTTCCTGCATGGTGCGGCCATGCACTTTGACGGCAAGGTCGTACCCGCCCGACATGAGGTACACGCTTTCCACCTCGTCGAACTGCATGATGCGGCCCGCGATTTCGTCAAAGCCGCGGTCGCGTTTCGGGGAAACCCGCAGCTCGATCAAAGCGCTCGCTTTGTTTTCATCCACTTTTTCCCAGTTGATCAGCGCCTTGTAACCGCGGATGACGCCCGCCTTTTCATACTCCGCAATCGCTTCCGCGACTTCCTCCTCCGTTTTGTTCAGCATGGCGGCAAGCTGTGCGGTTGACAGCCGTGCGTTTTCGTCCAGCAGCGTTAATAAGCGGTCCATCATACATAATCCTCCTGTATTTTTAAAATATATTCTCAGGGCCGCCCCGTCAATCCGAAACCGGAAAGCACGCGGGGCGCCCCTGCCGAATTTTCACGTACTTCACGTGAAGGAGGGTCCGCCGTTCGGCGGCCTATTCGATCGGCAGATAAACGGCTTCGTGGTGAGAGTAAATGCAGAAATGCGTGAATTTCGCGCGCCGAAGCAGTTCCAGCCCGCTTTCTATCCCGCCGCCCACATCCGCCCAGCGGTGCGCGTCGGAACCGAGCGTAACAAGCCTGCCGCCCAGCTCGTGGTAGCGCTGCAGCACCGTCAGGTCCGGCATGGTTTTCCCAAGCTTCTGGCGCAGGCCCGAGGTATTCACCTCCAGCGCCTTCCGCTTGCGGATCAGCGCCTTGAGCACCTGGTCGATTCTGTCGCGGTAAAGCTCGTCGCGAACGGGGATTCCGTGCTCCCCCACAATGTAGCGCCAGGGGTATGTCAAATGAGAAAGCGAATCGAACCTGCCCCACGCGATCATATCCATGATTTCATCAAAATAAAGGTTCAGCACGTCGAATACATCGTGCTGCGTATAATCCAGCTCAAAAAAATCGCTCATGTTCTTTACATTGTGGACCGACGCCAGAACAAAGTCAAAATCACAGGCGTCCAGCGCCGCTTCCGCGGCCGATACATCCTGCATGGGCTGGCCGAGCTCAACGCCGGCATAAATGGTCAGCCGGTCCCGAAAGACCGCGGCCGCCTTGCGCGCTTCAAAATAAGACTGCCGGATGCTTCTGTCGTAAAACTCTGAAGTATAGGCGTTGCATTCGCAGTGGTCCGTCATGGTCATGGAGTAAAGACCCAGCCGCGCGCCGCTTTCACACATCATCATGGTAGGATCGACCCCGTCCCGCGAACAGTCGGAATGGACGTGGCTGTCCGATATATATCGATATTTCATGGTTTTCCTCCCGAAAAATAATAAGGGCTTCTCGCAGCCCCGGCTGCCGGTTTTTGCTCCAATCAGCATACCGGAGGCCGACTCAAAACCAAATTTAAAATCAAAGTCTGAAAATATACCAAGATATATAGTAACATAAAAAGACATTTAATTATAGGTCATTAATCCATATTTCCCCTGCGTAATCCGCGGAATATTTTAAACAGATTGACTACGGCGCCATATGGACATTTGCTCTATTGACATTACACCGATTCTCGTCCATAATGACAATAAGGTGAAATAAATCGATCTATAATTCTGGAGGTATTTTTATGCGAGCTGTTATTACGGTAATCGGCAAGGATATGGTGGGAATTCTTGCAAAAGTTTCAACCATTTGCGCGGAAAACGGAGTGAATGTTGTGGAAGTGACCCAGTCTGTCCTTCAGGACCTTTTCGCCATGATCATGATGGTCGACATTTCCAAATCCACCGTTCCTTTCAACGAGCTTTCCGACAAGCTCACCGCGATCGGCAGCGAAATGAACTTAACGGTCCATGTGATGCACGAAGATATCTTCAATTCCATGCACCGCATCTGATCGCATCCGCGCATTTGAGTGAATGCATCCCATTACATTTTCGGAAAGGTCTGATAATAGGACATGATGAATTCCCGCGATATTTTGGAAACAATCAACATGATAGATAACGAAAACCTGGATGTGCGCACCATCACCATGGGGATCTCCCTGCTGGACTGCGTCGACCCCGATGTCGACCGGGCATGCGATAAGGTTTACGACAAGATCTGCCGGTACGCCGGCAACCTTGTGAAAACGGGAGAAGATATCAGCAAGGAATACGGCATCCCGATCATTCACAAACGGATTTCCGTTACCCCGATCGCGATGCTGGCGGCCGCCTGCCCCGACAAAAATCCGGTTCACTTTGCAAAAGCGCTCGACCGCGCCGCAAAAGCGGTCGGCGTCAATTTCATCGGCGGTTATTCCGCGCTGGTCCACAAGGGCTTTGCCCCCGGCGATTACGCGCTGATCACCAGTATTCCGGAAGCTTTGAGCGAAACGGAGCTGGTCTGCTCCTCGGTCAACATCGGCTCCACAAAAGCGGGCATCAACATGGACGCCGTTGCGAAAATGGGCGCCATCGTCCGTGACACCGCACTTGCCACCGCCGACCGCGACTGTATCGGCGCGGCCAAGCTGGTGGTGTTCTGCAACGCGCCGGAGGACAACCCCTTCATGGCCGGGGCGTTCCACGGGGCGGGCGAGCCGGACTGCGTCATCAACGTCGGCGTTTCAGGCCCGGGCGTTGTGCGCGCGGCGCTCGCCAAGGCGGGCGACTGCGACATTACCGGCGTTGCCGATACGGTGAAGAAGACGGCGTTCAAGATCACGCGCATGGGCCAGCTGGTCGCGCAGGAGGCTTCCCGCAGGCTGTTCGTCCCCTTCGGCATTGTCGACCTTTCCCTTGCGCCGACCCCGGCGGTCGGCGATTCCGTCGCGCATATTTTGGAGGAAATGGGTCTGGAATGCTGCGGCGCGCACGGCACCACCGCGGCGCTCGCCCTTCTGAACGACGCCGTGAAAAAAGGCGGCGTAATGGCTTCTTCCCATGTCGGCGGCCTTTCCGGCGCGTTTATCCCCGTGACGGAAGACGCGGGCATGATCCACGCGGCGCAGTGCGGAGCGCTCAGCATAACCAAGCTGGAAGCCATGACCGCGGTCTGCTCCGTCGGCCTCGACATGATCGTCGTGCCCGGGGACACGCCGGCGGAAATTATTTCGGCCGTCATTGCGGACGAAGCGGCCATCGGAATGGTGAACTCCAAAACGACGGCGGTCCGGCTGATTCCGGCCATTGGAAAAAAAGCCGGCGACGAACTGAATTTCGGCGGCCTGCTCGGCAGCGGCCCCGTGATGGACGTCAACCGCTATTCCCCACTGAAATTTATTTCGCGCGGCGGAAGGATTCCCGCGCCGATGCAGAGTTTAAAGAACTGATTTTACGCTTGATACGGAGTTATAAATTGAATATTCCACATTTTTGGTTAAATATGAACAAATTGTTTCGTGGAATTTTAAAGCGATTCAACAAATTCAACGTTGTCAAAGAAGTAACACAAGATTATAATATGTGAAAATTACTGAATTGCCGTATGTCATCAAATAAAGGAGGTGCTGTTGTAATGCAGGATTTAATCAAACAAATTGTCGATATGGATAAAAAGGCAAGAGAAATAACCGACGCTGCACAGCTTGAAAAAGTGAACTCTGAAAAAGAAATTCATGACACACGTGAAAAAATCCGCAACGACTACCTTGCGCGCGCAAGAAAGCGCATCGCCCTGAACGAACCGAAGGAGCGGGCCGCCGCGGAAGCCGCCTGGCAGGCAAAGCAAAAGAAAAACGTCGAAATCGAAAAGCGGCTGAACGCACTGTATAATGAAAAGAGCGATGAATGGGTTCGCGCGATTGTTTCAAGAGTTACAGGGGAGTGATAGAGAAATGCTTTCCAACCTATCATCCAATGTTATTTTAGCAAAAGCCCGGGCCATGTACGGCCGCCGCCTGACACAGCAGAACTACAAGGATCTTCTGGCGTGCCAGTCGGTCGGCGAAATAGCGGCCTACCTGAAAAGTCGGACCTGCTACCAGAAAGCGCTCGCCGGAATCAACGAAACCGCGATTCACCGCGGCCAGCTGGAAGCGCTGCTCAAGCAGAAGCTCTTCGACGACTTCGCCTCCCTTTGCCGGTACGAGCTTTCCGTCGGGGAACACTTTTCCAACTATCTGATCATCCGCAGCGAAATTGAACAGATCCTGCACAGCATCATGCTGCTGGCCGCCGGGAAACCGGAGGAATACATTTTCGCCATGCCGATGTACCTGACCAAGCACACGCGCATCGACCTGAACGCGCTGTCGCGGATCAAATCGTTCAACGACCTGCTGGACGCGCTCAGCCATACCCCTTACCGCAAGCTTCTCGAAGACTTCCGGCCGGTCGGACAGCTCCCCCTCAATTACACCGGAATTGAAAACGCGCTTTACACCTACCTGTATTCCTCCATCTATCAATCGATAGACAAATATACCAAGGGGGAAACCACAAAGCAGCTGCGGGAAATTTTCGACACCTACGTGGACCTGATCAATTACTCCAGAATCGTCCGTTTGAAAAATTCCTATCATGAAAGCCCCGAATTTATCCGCAGTTCTCTGCTCCCGTTCGGGGATCTCCGGCAGAAGGTCGTGGACCGGATGCTGGAAGCGCAGACGGAGGAAGAAATCAACTCGGTTATGAAAACCACTTCCATCGGCAAGCATTTCTTAAAGGTAGAGCACCGGTACGCGGATGAAATTCCCAAGCACGTGAAATATTTGATCTGCCACCACGCCATCCATTTTTCCACGCATCCCTCGGTGGTGTTAATGGCTTACATTTTTGTAACGCAGGCGGAGCTGATCGATATCATCACCATTGTGGAGGGGGTGCGGTATCATCTGCCGCCCGATGAGATCGCGAAGCTGCTGGTGATTTACAACTATAATAAAGGAAAGGAGTAAATGATGATTGGCTGTTTTAAAAATTGATATTGTCAGCATTGTCGGAAGGATGTCCGACCTGGATCAGGTCACTTCATTTTGCGGAAGATCCTGCGTGTTTCATCCGGACAACGCCTTGTCTTTTTACTCCGATACCTCCGAATTCACACCGATCAATGAGCAGAACCCGTATTCCGAGCCGCTGCAGCAATTGACGGAAGCGCTGACCGGCGCAGGGAAAAAGCTGAAGCTTTTGAGTTCGGATGATATTTCAAAAATCAAAATGAGCAAGCAGGAGCTGATGGACTATGTGACCAAGATTTCATCAGCCTTCAACAAGCTGCACAGGCAGCGCGACAGCGCTCAGAAAGCCATTGCGGATGCAAACCGGCAAATCGACCAAATCAGTCATTTCGTAGGCCTGGACCTGAATCTGGACGAGATACACGCCTGTGAATACATCAAGTTCCGCTTTGGCTCGCTTCCGATCGAAAGCTATGAAAAGCTGAAATCCTACCAGCAAAACCCCTATGTGGTCTTTTTTCCCTCCACCGTCACCGCCACCCATTACTGGGGCGTGTACTTTTCCCCGATCGATATGGTCAGCGAAGTGGACCGCATTTTTTCCAGCCTGTATTTTGAGCGCACACGGCTCACGGAATTCAAGGGCACGCCGGAAGCCGCGCTGGAAACGCTGAAAGAAAAGCTCCAAACGGAGCAGGGAAAAATACGGGAAATCGATTCCCGCTTCGATGCTCTGTGGAAGACCGACCATGAAATGTGCCAAAAGGCCTACACGTGGCTGACAGAGCAATCCATTTATTACGGAATCCGGCATTACGCCGCCACTTACGACGGGAATTTTATTCTGACCGGCTGGATCCCAAAGGAAAAAGAAAACTATTTCAAGAAAGAGCTCGACAAAATCGAATCCATTGAGTATGACTTTGAGGGAGCCGAGGAAGAGCTCACCCACTCCCCGCCCATCCAGCTGAAAAACAAAAAGCCGTTCCGGCCGTTTGAATTTTTCGTCAACATGTACGGCCTGCCCAATTACAACGAGGTGGACCCCACAATCCTTGTGGCGATCACGTACACGCTGCTGTTCGGCGTGATGTTCGCCGACCTCGGGCAGGGTCTGCTGGTTTCCCTTGTGGGCTGGTACATGTGGAAGAAACGGAAAATGGCGCTTGGCAAAGCCCTGATTCCCTGCGGCATATCCTCCTCGATCGTGGGCGCCGCGTTCGGCTCTGTTTTCGGTTTTGAGCATGCGCTGGACCCGCTCTTCACCAAGGTCTTCGGCCTTCCCGGAAAGCCGATCGACGTCATGGAAGCCACAACCACGAACACGATTGTTTACACCGCGGTCGGGGTCGGGATTTTCCTGGTGATTGTCGCCATGATCACCAACATTTACTCTTCTGTAAAGCGCAGAAATTACGAAAACGCGCTTTTCGGCCCCAACGGCGCGGCCGGGTTGATCTTTTACAGCTCCATTGTGTTCGGGCTGGGCGGTCAGGCCGTTTTCGGCTGGCAGATCGTCTCCCCCGCGTTCATCGTCTGTTTTATCATCCTTCCCGTCATTGCGATGTTCTTCCGCGAGGTCCTCGGCGGGCTTGTGGAAGGCAGAGAGAACTGGAAACCCGAAAGCTGGGGCGAATTTGTCATGCAGAACTTCTTCGAGGTTTTTGAGTTTTTGCTCAGCTATGTGACCAACACCATGAGCTTCCTTCGTGTTGGCGCGTTTGTTCTGGTACACGCCGGCATGATGATGGTCGTGTTTACCCTGGCCGGAATGAGCAGCGGAATCGGCTATGTCCTGATCATCGTCATCGGCAATCTTTTTGTCGCCGCGCTGGAAGGCCTTCTGGTCGGCATTCAGGTGCTCAGACTTGAGTTTTACGAAATGTTCAGCCGCTTCTTCGAAGGCGGCGGCCGGCCGTTTAAGCCCGTTGTTGTTCGCGCAGAGCAGTAATGCTCCCGCATATTCATATTAAAAAAGTATTCTTTATTTTTGGAGGTAAAATTATGAATTCTGTACTTTTTATTCTTCCCGTAGCTTTCCTGATCGCATCTGTTATGATCGCCGTTTATGCTGTTAAAAAAGGGAAAAAGGCCCGTAGCGCGCTTGCCGTTCAGATGCTCTCGTTCCTGGCGGTCTGCGTTGTAACCTTTGCAGTTCCTGTTGTCGCCCACGCCACCACAACCGGTTCCACCACAGCCGCGGCAACCACCACCACTTCCCAGACTGCGAGCAACAACAGCGGCATGGGCATGATCGCCATGGCGCTGGCCACCGGCCTTGCGTGCATCGGCGGCGGTATTGCCGTTGCGGCGGGTGCTCCGGCTGCAATCGGCGCCACCAGCGAGGATCCGAAGGCATTCGGTAAAGCTTTGATCTTCGTCGCTCTTGGCGAAGGAATTCCGATTTATGGCCTGCTGATCTCCATCATGATCTTGGGCAAAGTTTAAGGGACGAAAGCCGAGGTGCAGAAAATGCGCTTTTATCTCATCAGCGATAACGTGGATACCCAGGTTGGCATGCGTCTCGCGGGGATTGACGGAGTCGTCGTCCATGAACCCGCGGAAGTACAGAAAGCTCTGAAGGATGCCCTCGCGATGGACGACGTGGCCGTGATCCTGATTACAGAGACGCTGCTGAACCTTTGCCGCGATATGATTTATCATATCAAACTGACCCAGAAGCGTCCGCTTCTTGTTGAAATCCCGGACAGACACGGCAACGGCCGAACCGGGGACTCCATTTCCCGTTATGTCCGCGAGGCAATCGGAGTCAAAATTTAGGCCGCCGGCTGCGGCGGAACGGGGGTTATTATTATGGCGAACGACGAAAAAGTAAATAAGTTTTACCGTGCAATCAATCATTACGCCGAAGAACAGCGTAAAAAAATTGAACAGGACATTGCGGAGTATAAGCGCAAAGAACTGGATGACGCGGAGGTTGACGCCCTGACGGAAGCCTACCACATGATTCAGAAAGAAATGGCCGA
>JAAYUL010000111.1 GCA_012517675.1 Clostridiales bacterium
CAATTTTTTCACGCGGTTGACAATGCGGACGGGATTGGTTACAATAATACTGCGAGCAGACTGAACAGCCGCGGGTATATTCCGAAAGGACGTGCCCGAGGAAAGTCCGAGCTCCACAGGGCGGAATAACGGCTAACGGCCGCCGGGGGCGACCCCAGGGAAAGTGCAACAGAGATATACCGCCGGAAACGGTAAGGATGGAAAGGCGAGGTAAGAGCTCACCAGCGCGCGGGAGACCGCGCGGCTCTGCAAACCCTATTCGGAGCAACACCGCAGAGGAACACACAGCGCCTGCCCGGCGCGTTCCGAGAAGGTGGCATCGAGCCGGCATGGCAACATCCGGCCAAGATAGATGGCTGTTCACGACAGAACTCGGCTTACAGGTCTGGTCGCAAATGACAAATGAAAAACCCGCTGTAAAGCGGGTTTTCTGCATATTACGGGGAATTTTCAGAAAAGGGAGGATGCGAATGGCACGAAAAGATACGGAAAATCCGGACACCGCCGCCGAAAGGTACCGGGAACTGATCGGCCGGACCTTTCCCCAGGCGGTTAAAAACGGAAAAATAGATTTCGACAGCTTGCTCACGCTTCTGGGTGCTCCGCCGGAGGAGCGGTTCCGCTTTTGCTGGCCCGGCAAAAGCCGGGCGGAACAACTCGCGCAGACGCCGCCCGACGGCGCGCTGCTTCCGCTTTTGCAGGAAAGCGAGGCGTGGGAAACAACCCGAAACCTTTATATTGAGGGGGACAATCTGGAGGCGCTCAAGCTTTTACAGCCGGAGTTTGCCGGTAAAATCCGCGTGATCTACATCGATCCGCCCTACAATACGGGCAACGACTTTATCTACCGCGACGATTACCGCGAAAGGTGCGCCAGCTGCCCCGGGCGGGGTGCGGGGTGTGAAGACGCGGGCCGCTACCACGCAGGCTGGCTGAATTTGATGTATCCCCGGCTTTTGCTTGCGAAAAAGCTGCTTGCGCCGGACGGCGTGATTTTTATCAGCATCGACGATTGTGAGCTGGCCAATCTGAAAAAAATCTGCTGTGAAGTGTTCGGCGAAAAAAACTATATCAATCTGATCACCGTCAAAACCAAAACCAGCTCCGGGGCAAGCGGCGGCGGGGAAGACCGGCGGCTGAAAAAGAACACGGAATACCTGCTGATTTACGTGGGCAGCCGCGGAAAAATCCGGCTGAATCCCCCGCAGACAAAGATCCCGATCTCCGAATACATTTTCAGCCACCGGCAGAGCGGAACGGGCTTTTTTTACACCAGAATTCTGGAGGACTGCGGGGAAAAGGCGCTGCTTTGCGAACAAGACGGCCTGAAAATCTACACGCACCGGAATTTCCGGTTTTCCACGGTCTGTGAAAAAATGAAGGCGGAGGGTTTGACGCTGGATGAGACGTATTCCCGGTATTTCGACCGCATTTTCATGGTGACCAACGCGCAGACCTCTCTGCTGGAAAAAGTCAATCGCGCGGTGCCGGGCGAAAAAATCCTGGTTTCTTATGAGTATGTCCCGAGGTCCGGCCGCAATAAGGGAAAACCGGCCGTGAAATATGTCTGGAATCGGACGATGGTCGTCTGGCTTGCGGACAGCGCGGTCAAGGAAAACGGCGCGGTCTATAAAACCTGCTGCCTCGGCACCATGTGGGACGACATTTCATGGGGAAGGCTTGACCTTGAGGGCGGCGTGCCGTTTAAAAACGGAAAAAAGCCCCTTCGGCTGCTGGAGCGGCTGCTGCAAATGGCGGACGGGAAGGATTCGACCGTGCTCGACTTTTTTTCCGGCTCCGCCACAACGGCCCACGCGGTGATGGCGCAGAATGCACGCGACGGCGGCACCCGCAGGTTTATCATGGTGCAGATCCCCGAGTCCTGTGAAAAGGACCCGGCGGCCGCCGCAGCCGGGTACCGGAATATCTGCGAAATCGGAAAGGCGCGCATCCGGCTTGCCGCAAAGAAAATACGGGCGCAGATGCCCGGCGGGCAGCCGCTGCCGGACTTTGGGTTCCGGGTGTACCGCATCGTTCAAAAGGACGGTTCGGACGGGACCTGCGGCCTTGCGGAAAAATAAACGCAAGAGAAACGGACATGAACGTTCCATGGTTCGACGGGTGCTGTCTTTCGAAAAAAGGCGCCGTCAGGGATTATAAGGAGGCATGGCAGGCAACGCGCTATCTGGTCGGCGGTAAAATGTTTGCTCTGGCGGGCGGCGACCGGTATGGAAAACCCATTGGAATTCCCTGAGCAAAAAATTGCAGAATGAAATCAATGCGTTATGACGGCGGAAAACAGTGGAAACCGGGCCGGAAAATCGTCCTCTGCAAAAAATGAATCAGCGATCCGCAAATGTTACATTTTGGGCCGCGATTGTTACAAAAAAAAATAATGTTTGACATAAAATGCATTCCGCTATTGAAAACTTGCAAAGAGAATGCTAAAATAACAAATAGCAAAGGCGCTTAACAGGGGTTGGGCGCCTGTTTGTTTATCATTCGGCGTTTTGTATCGCGCATGGATTCCGGGCGCCGTTTCAGGAGAGAGAAAGAAGATTGTGGAAAAGAGGTTTTTGAAGTGAACAGACTGAAAAAAGCATGGGCCGTCGCACTGGCCGCGCTGATTGTGTGCGCCGGTTTCACCGCGTGTTCCAACGGAAAAGCGGCAAGCGGCGCGACCTCCGCGTCGACAAAAACCAAGGCGCAGGACACGCTTGTTTTTGCCGCAGGGGCTGAGCCCCGGGGCCTTGACCCCGCGCTGGTGGACGACGGCGAGTCCACCAAGGTGATTTCCAATGTTTACGAGGGCCTGCTGAAATACGCGAAGGATTCCACCGACGTGGAGCCCTGCCTTGCGGAAAGCTGGGAAATCAGCAAGGACGGCCTTACCTATACCTTCCACCTGAGGAAGGGCGTTAAATTTCAGGACGGCACCGATTTCAACGCGGAAGCGGTGAAATTCAACATCGACCGCCAGCTGTCCCCGAACAAGACGGACGACATGCCCTATGCGGACTTTGTGTTCGGCGCGGTCAAGAGCGTGGAGGTCGTGGACGCGAACACGGTCAAAGTCAACATGAAGACGGCTTCCACCCCGTTCCTCAAAAACCTTGCCATGAGCCTCGGCGCGCCGATGGTCAGCCCGACGGCGGCCAAAAAATACAACAACAATCTGAACGAGCATCCCGTCGGCACCGGCCCGTACACCTTTGTCAGCTGGACCAAGGGCCAGAATGTTGTTATGAAGCGCAATGACAATTACTGGGGCGAAAAGGCCAAGACCAAAAATGTTGTTTTGAGATTTATCGCGGACAATTCCGCGCGAGTGGTTGCGCTGAACAACGGCGAAGTCGACATGATCGACGGAATCGACGCGACCGTGGTGAGCCAGATCAAGAGCGCCGGCAACAAGATTTATGAGGCGCCCGGCCTGAACGTCAACTATATGGCTTACAATACCACGAAAAAACCGTTTGACGACCCGAAAATCCGCAAGGCGGTTTCTCAGGCCGTCAATGTTCCCGAACTGGTTGCAAGCCTGTATCAGGGATATTCGGAGCCGGCCACTTCCGTGCTGCCCACTTTTATGGAGGGCTACGACAAAAACGTCAAGCAGGTCTCCTATGACGCGGCGGCTTCCAAGGCCGCGCTTGCGGCGGCCGGCGTCACCAAGCTCCATATTATCACCTATTCCAACCCGAGGCCGTACAATCCCATCAACGGCCAGGCCCTTGCGGAAGCGGTTCAGGGCTATCTCACCAAAGTCGGCGTAACGGCCACCATCGACGCGTATGACTGGACGACCTACAAGGCGAAGCTTAAGGCCGGCGACTACGACGTCTGTTTTTACGGGTGGACGGGCGACAACGGCGACCCGGACAACTTTATGATGCTCATGTCCTCCGACGACCCGATCATGAATGTCGCGCGCTACAGCAATCAGGAGTACAAGAATCTGATCGCAAAGGGTGCGGTCACTCCTTCCGGCACGGAGCGCAGCAAGATTTATTCCCAGCTTGAAACGCTTGCCGCGCAGAACGCCGTCTGGCTTCCGATTTCCCACGGGAAATCGCTGAGCGCTTATCGGAGCAATGTGAAGGATTTTTATTTCCACATGACCGGCAGTGTGTTCTTCTCCGGCATTTCCAAAAGCTGAGCATGCTTCGTCTTTGTTCAAAGCGTCTGGCTGAATGATCCTGTTCTGCCGGAAGTTGTTTCATACGACTTCCGGCATCAATTTTTTTACTTGGAAACCGTGAGGAGAGGTTGTACAGCAATGGTAAAATATATTGTGAAACGCATTCTGATGCTGATCCCCGTTCTGCTGGGGGTTTCCATCATTGTGTTTTTGATTATGCGGGTGTTTTCACCCGACCCGGCCCCGATCGTGCTTGGGCAGCACGCCACGGTGGCGGCCGCGAACCAATGGCGCGAAGCGAACGGGCTGAACCTGCCGCTTTATATTCAGTTTTTCAATTTCGTCAAGGGTGCGCTGACCGGCGACCTCGGCACCTCGTACTATACCAAAACGCCGGTCATGAGCGAAATTATGGCGCGCTTTCCGGCCACGATCGAACTGGCGGTCGCCGCGATTCTGTTCGCGTCCGTTTTCGGGATTCTGATCGGCGTCATTTCCGCGGTGAAAAAGAACTCTATTTTCGACAACGCGGGGATGTTTTTGGCGCTTATCGGCGTTTCCATGCCGATTTTCTGGCTGGGCATCCTGCTCATCATCCTGTTTGCGGGTACCTGGCATCTTCTGCCCTCCGGCGGAAGGATCGACCCGCTGCTTCAGCCGATGGGGGGGACCGGGTTTTATCTGCTGGATACGCTCGCCTCCGGCGATATGGAGGCGTTCGGCGACGCGCTGCGGCATTTGATTCTGCCCGCGCTGGCGCTCGGAATGTCCTCCATGGCGATCATCACCCGCATGACGCGTTCCAGCATGCTGGACACGCTGAATCAGGATTATATCCGCACCGCGCGCGCGAAAGGCATTTCGGAGCATAAGGTGGTTTCGCACCATGCGCTGCGCAACGCGATGATTCCCGTCACCACGGTGATCGGTTTACAGCTCGGCTCCCTGCTCGGCGGCGCGGTTCTGACGGAAACGGTGTTTTCCTGGCCCGGGATCGGCAACTACACGGTGCAGTGCATTTTAAAATCCGATTTTCCGGTGGTGCAGGGCGTTGTTTTGCTCATTGCCTGCGTGTTTGTGCTGATCAACCTTTTGGTGGACATCGTTTACGCGTTCCTCGATCCCAGAATCAAATTTTCCAGGAAGGAGGGTTGACCGGCCATGAAACAGAAAAAAGCGGTTCGGCCGCAGACGGAACCATCCGCTCAGGCGGTCGCCCTCCTTGAAAAGCCGGAATCCCAGTTCAAAGAAATGTGGGATTCCCTGCGGGAAAACAAGGCTGCGGTGCTCGGTCTGATCATCATTGCGTTCCTCGCGCTGGTGGCGCTGATCGGGCCTTTCCTTATGCCGTTTGACCCCGATCAGTCCAATATGAGCCAAAGCTTCCGCTGGCCGGACGGCACGCACTGGTTCGGCACCGACCAGCTTGGCCGCGATATTTTCAGCCGCATCATTTCCGGCGCGCGCATTTCGCTCACGGTGGGCCTGAGCGCGGTTGCCATTTCCCTTGTGGTCGGCGTGGTTCTTGGCTCGATCGCGGGTTACCGCGGCGGCAAAACGGACACCGTGATCATGCGGGTCATGGACATGATGCTCGCCATCCCCTCCATTCTGCTCGCCATTGCCTTTATGGCGGCGCTCGGCAAGGGAATCGACAAGGCGGTCATCGCCATCGGGCTGGTGTCCATTCCGGAATACGCGCGCATCGTGCGCGGCTGCATCCTTTCCGTGAAGGAAAACGATTATGTGCAGGCGGCCCGCGTGATCGGCAACCGGAACAGCCGCATCATCTTCAAGCATATTCTGCCCAACGTGATGTCCTCCATTGTCGTAAGGGCGACGCTCGGCATTTCCACCGCGGTGCTCGACACCGCCGCGCTCGGCTTTCTCGGCCTGGGGGTGCAGCCCCCGGCGGCGGAATGGGGCGACATGCTGGGCCGCGCGCGGGGATTCATTTTCACCGCGCCCTACACGCTGATTTTCCCCGGCGTGGCCATTACCGTCACGGTGCTGGCGTTCAACCTTCTGGGCGACGGCCTGCGCGACGCGCTCGACCCGAAGTCCAGAAAGAATTGAGGCGGTGAAAAATTATGTTGCTTGAAGTAAAGAATTTAAAAACGGAATTTCAGCTGAAACGCGGCATCGTCACCGCCGTCAACAACGTCAGCTTTTCCGTGAAAAAAGGAGAAATCCTTGCCATTGTGGGGGAGTCCGGGTCCGGGAAAAGCGTGACCTCCCTTTCCATTATGGGGCTTCTTCAGGAGCCGGGCCGCGTCGCGGAAGGCGAAGTTCTGTTCAAGGGCCAGGACCTGCTGAAGAAAAGCAAAAAGGGCATGCAGGCGGTGCGCGGCGATCAGATTTCGATGATCTTCCAGGAGCCGATGACTTCGCTCAACCCGGTTTACCGGATTAAGGACCAGATTATGGAAAGCATTATGAAGCACATGAAGCTTTCCAAAAAAGAGGCGTTGGAACGCACGGTCCATATGCTGGAGGTCGTGGGGATCCCCTCCGCACGGGAACGCGCGAACGAATACCCGCACCAGATGAGCGGCGGCATGCGCCAGCGCGTCATGATCGCCATGGCGCTTGCGTGCAACCCGGAGCTGCTGATTGCGGACGAGCCCACCACCGCGCTGGACGTGACCATTCAGGCGCAGATTCTCGACCTGCTTTATCATCTGCGCGAGAAATTCAACATGGCGGTGCTGCTGATCACCCACGACCTCGGCGTGGTTTCGGAGGCCGCGGACCGCGTCATTGTCATGTACTGCGGCCAGATCGTGGAGGAGGCGGAGGTCCGCAAGCTGTTTGAAAATCCCATGCACCCGTACACGCTCGGCCTGCTCCGTTCCATTCCCCGGCTGGAAGACGAAAGCAGCGAGCCGCTGTACATGATCAGGGGCATGGTGCCGGACCCGCTGCACATGCCGCCGGGCTGCCCGTTTTCCGACCGGTGCGACCGCTGCATGGAGCGCTGCCGCAGGGAAATGCCGCGGCTTCGGGAAAAGGACGGCCATAAGGTGCGCTGCTTCCTTTACGAAACAGAAGAAGAGGGGGCGGGAAAGCATGAGTGAAGTTTTGGTCGAGGTCCGGAATCTCCGCAAATATTTCACGGTGGAACGCGACTTTTTCGGCCGCCCGACTTCGGTGCTGAAGGCGGTGGACGATGTTTCGTTTCAAATCCATAAGGGCGAGGCGTTCGGCCTTGTCGGGGAATCCGGCTGCGGCAAAACGACCATCGGCAAAATGCTGGTGGACCTTTACACGCCCACGAGCGGAAAGATTCTGTTTGAAGGGACGGACCTGACCGCCCTTTCCCCGGAAAAGCGCCGCGCGTTCTGCAAGAGCATCCAGCTGATTTTCCAGGACCCGTACGCGTCGCTGAACCCCAGGATGACCATCGGCGACATCATCGCGGAGCCGATCAAAATCAATCATCTTCTGCCGAAGGACCAGATCGAAAAGCGCGTCACCTACCTGCTGAACTGCGTGGGGCTTGCAAACCACCAGCGCAACCGCTACCCGCACGAGTTTTCCGGCGGGCAGCGCCAGCGCGTGGGAATCGCCCGCGCATTGGCGGTGGAGCCCAAGCTGATCGTCTGCGACGAGCCCGTATCCGCGTTGGACGTTTCCATTCAGGCGCAGGTGCTCAACCTGCTCGACGAGCTGAAGGACGAGTTCGGCCTGACTTACCTGTTCATTGCGCACGGGCTGAACGTGGTCAAGCACATCAGCGACCGGGTCGGCGTCATGTACCTTGGCAAGCTGATGGAAATCGCGCCGAAACAGGAGCTGTACCATAACCCGCTCCACCCGTATACGCAGGCGCTGCTTTCCGCGATCCCATCCATCGACCCGACCAGACGGAAACAGCGCATCATCCTTTCCGGCGACGTTCCAAGCCCGATCAACCCGCCGGACGGCTGCCGGTTCTGCTCCCGCTGCTTCAAAAGCTTTGAAGGCTGCGACCGCGAGGGACCGGTTTTGCGTGAGGTTTCGCCCGGCCATTTCGCCGCCTGCCGGCTTTTTCAGAAATAGCGCTGCCCGCCGCGGCGCGGGCTTTCCGGCGCTGCGGGAACATCGGATGCAAAAAACAAGCAGGGCGGCCGTGGAAACAACCCACGGCCGCCCTGCTTGTTGCGCTCCATTGGCAAACAAAGGTCAAAGCTCATTCGTAATCGATGATGATTTTTTTACACCGCCTGCAATGATACGAGGCGGTGGTTTTGCTCAGGTTGGTCGCCTCACGGCTGATGACTGCGCCGCCTTCGTTTTCGATGGTGTGCTTCAGCTGCATCATTTTGCACCATTGCTTGTCGGAGCAGTCCTCCGGCGCCCAGTAAAGGGTCCCGGCGCCGTTGATGCATACCTCGCCTTTTTCCATTTCGCTGCCGCAAATCGGGCATTTCATCTGAATCCCTCCTGTTTTTACCATTATACCGCTTCAGGAAAGGATTCTCAAGCGCGCGCCCGCGTTACTTTTTACAGTAAACCCGGATGGCGCGGCTGATAAAGTCGGCAAGGCCCTCGCCGAAGCGGTCGATGTTTTTTGTAAATCGTTCGTCCGCCGCGTACATTTCGCCAAGCCCTGCCAGAATTTCGTCGGGGCACGGGTAAAAGGACCGGGTGATCAGATTTTGCCATTCGGCGGTCAGCCGATGCGCTTCGGGGGAGTCCGGCCCTTTGCCCATGGCGTCGGCAAAGCCGCGGCAAAGCGTTTCCTGTTCCGCGCCGATGCGGGCCCAGTCCTCTTTGGAATAGTTTTTCGTGCGCCGCGCGCTTTCCGCATAGGCTTCGGTTTTGCCCCAGCGTTCCTTTACCTCTTCGGCGTATTTCTTTTTTGTTTCTTCCACTTCACTCATGTCGAATTCCTGAAAACTCATGTGCGATTCTCCTTTCATGGTCCGGTCGACCAGGGCAATCAGCTTTTCCAGCCGGTCACGCTGCAGAACAAGCAGCCTGCGGTGGTTTTCCAGCGCCCTTGCGCGGTCGAAGGCAGGGTCGTTCATAATTCCCCGGATGTCCTTCAGCGCGAACCCCAGTTCCCGGAAAAACAGGATTTGCTGAAGCCGTTCCATGGAGTCTCCGCCGTAAAGGCGGTATCCGGCTTCGGTTGTTTCGTCCGGGTGCAGCAGGCCGATCTGATCGTAGTAATGCAGTGTGCGCACACTGACTCCGGTCAGCTTTGCCGCTTCGTTGATTTTCAGCTTCATATGCTTCACCTGCCATAACCATAGTGTAGACCATGACGCAGCGTCAGAGTCAACCAAAAAATTAAAATATTTTTTATTGCCTGAAATGCGTTTTTAGCTTTCTTTGCACATACACGATTACAATTGCCATACAGGCGGTTTGCAGAACGATCGGAGCAATAAAAAAAGAGCCTTCGGCACACAAAAGCGTGCCGAGGGCTTTTTGTACGGAAATTATTCGCCCGCCTGTCTTTTCGCGAAGCATTCGCTGCAATAGACCGGTCTTCCCGCCGTGGGCTGGAAAGGAACCTTACAGGGCTTTCCGCATTCCGCGCAAACCGTTTCAAACATTTCGCGCTGCGCCCTGCCGGCCTGCTTATGTTTGTCGCGGCATTCCTTGCACCGTTTGGGCTCGTTGGTAAAACCCTTCTGCGCAAAAAATTCCTGTTCGCCTGCGGTCCAGACGAATTCTTTCCCGCATTCCTGACAGACTAACGTTTTGTCTTCATACATTGCTTTCAACCTCTCTTGGAAAAGTCATTGCCCTTGAAGGAGTTTAACCGGCCACAGTGGAAAACCCGTGCTCTGTTATTAAGCTACAAGGGACGTTGTGAAAATATCATCCTGACAGTCATACAAACTGTCAAAATGATATTATACCTTTTTATTTGTTTTGTCAATATAAATATGGAAAAAATTACAAAAATTAGGATTCAGTATAGAATTGCGCCGTATTTCGCCGCAAGCGGCTCCATTAATTCGCTGTCGATCTGACAGTTGGAGTCCACAATCAGCCGGCCCTGAAAATACCGCAGCGCCGCGTCGAGCACGGTCAGGTGGTCGCAGTGCACGGCAATGGGCAGGCGGGTCATCGCGCTGTTTTCGCACAGAAGCATGGCGTCGTCCACGCTCTGCACCTCCACCAGCGCGGCGTTGACCTGTTCGTCGTCCAGGTCGATCAGGTCGTCTCCCAAAGAGCTGGTGCAGCGAATCGGCTCGCTGAAAACAATGTCGTCTCCAAGGAAGAAAGCCTCGCGTTCAATGGCTGCGGCAAAACAGTCCGGCTCATCCGGCAGCTGCGGCGGCACGGTTTCCTCCAGCACGCGTGCGAGCGCGCGGATGTGCTCCGGCGTTGTGCCGCAGCAGCCGCCCACGATCTGAGCGCCCGCGCGCAGAATCCCGCGCATTTCCCCGGCAAACTGCGCGGGCGTCAGGTAGCGCTCCTGCCGTCCGGCGTTCCACATGGGCACGCCCGCGTTCGGCTTGGCGATCAGGGGGACCGCCGCGTGGGGGAGCAGCTCGTCCAGATAGGGCAGGATGGCCTTCGGCCCGAACGAGCAGTTGATTCCGAACGCGTCGATTCCCATGGCCTGCAGGGTGATCAGCGTGGGAAGAAGGGCGCCGCCCGTCATGGTGCGGCCGCTTTCGTCCACCGTCGCCGTTACAAAGACGGGCAGGTTGGTGGTTCTGGCGGCGAGCACCGCCGCGCGCATGTCCGCCAGGGAGGTCTGTGTTTCAATCGCAAAAAAATCAACGCCCGCTTCGTCCAGCGCGCGGACCTGTTCCCGGTAAATGTCGTAAATATCGTCGAAATCGGCATCGCCGAGCGGGGGGACGAACAGCCCGGTGGGGCACAGGTTGCCCCCGACGGCGGCGCCCGCCGGTTTTGCGACGCTCTGCGTCAGCGCGGCCAGCCGGCGGTTCATGTCCTCCGTTTTATCTCCGAGGCCGTAATGGCTCAGGCAGGCGCGGTTTGCCCCGAAGGTCGGCGCGTAAAGCGCTTTGGAACCGGCCTTCAGAAAATCGCGCTGCAGGGTCAGCAGCGGCTCCGGGTTTTCCAGAATCCATTGTTCCACGCAGACGCCGCTCGGCATTCCGGCCGCGGTCAGGTTGGTGGCCGTCGCGCCGTCCAGCAGCATGGGCAGCTGAAAAGGAAATTTCATTGATTTTCATTGCTCCTATCACAACGGGTCGGCAACAGGCTCACATGCTCTCCGGCGCGGAGATTTTGAACATGGAAAGCACGTTGCAGATCACGGTGGAAACCGCGCAGCACAGGCTGAGCCTTGCGGCCGCAAGGCCCTCCGCCTCGCCCTTGACACGGCAGGCGTTATAGAATTTGTGGAACAGGTTCGCCAGCGTGATCACATATCGCGTGATTCGCGCCGGGTCGTAGTCCTTCGCGGCTTCGATAATTTCGCCGGTGTACGCGGAAAGATGGCGGATCAGCTCCACCTCCTCCGGCGCGGTGAGCAGCGCAAGCTCCGCGTCGGTGCATTTCCTCGGCGCGATCCCTTCCGCGGCAAGCGTTTTCAGAATGCTGCTGATCCGCGCCCGCGCGTACTGCACGTAGTAGACCGGGTTCTGCGCGTCCTGCTGCACGGCAAGGTCCAGGTCGAAGTCCATCTGCGAGGTGGCTTCGCGCATGTTGAACAGGAAGCGCGCGGCGTCCACCGGCACCTCGTCGAGCAGGTCGGCGAGCTGAATCGCTTTTCCCGTGCGCTTGCTCATGCGCACCACTTCTCCGGCTCTGACAAGGCGGACCAGCTGAATCAGCACCACGTCGAGCTTTCCGCCGTCCAGGCCGATGGCGTCCATGGCGCCCTTCATTCGGGCCACATGGCCGTGGTGGTCGGCACCCCACACGTCGATGCAGCGGTCAAAGCCCCGCTTTTCAAATTTATTGCGGTGGTAGGCGATGTCGGCGGTAAAATAGGTGGGGTTGCCGTTCTGGCGGACCAGAACTTCGTCCTTTTCCGCGCCGAACTGTGTCGCCCGGTACCACAGGGCCCCGTCGTTTTCATATGTCAGGCCCTTGTCCTTCAGGATCTGAATGGTCTCCTGCAGCTCGCCGTCGTTGTGCAGGCGGCTTTCCAAAAACCACTCGTCGTATTTGATGCGGTATTTTTCGAGGTCGCTTTTCATTTTTTCAATGTTTTTCGGCAGCGCGAACTCCACCAGCGCCTTACGGCGCTCCTCCGGCTCCGCCGTCACATAGCGGTCGCGGTGCAGATCGGCAAATTCCCGCGCCCTCTGCCGGATGTCGTCGCCGTGGTACCCGTCCTCCGGGAACGAAACGGCTTCTTCCCCCTTGAAGATCTGAAGGTAGCGCGCTTCCAGCGAAACGGCGAATTTTTCAATCTGGTTGCCCGCGTCGTTCACATAAAACTCGCGCCACACGTCGTAGCCCGCGGCGTCCAGCACGGCGGCCAGGCAGTCGCCGAGCGCGCCGCCGCGCGCGTTCCCCATGTGCATGGGACCGGTGGGGTTTGCGGAAACAAATTCCACCATAATTTTTTCTTTCTTCCCATAATCGCTGCGCCCGTAATTTCCACCGAGCGCTTCAATGTCCTTGAGCACCTCGGTGTAAAATTTTCTGCCGAGGAAAAAGTTGATGAACCCGGGGCCGGCAATTTCAAAGCGGTCGAAAAAAGTGCCTTTCAGCGCCAGGTGATCCGTCAGGATCTGCGCAATTTTACGCGGGGCAAGGCGGAAGGCTTTGGCCGAAACCATCGCCGCGTTGGTCGCCCAGTCGCCGTGCGCGCGGTCCGCCGGGATTTCAATGGAAAATTCCGGCACCGCGGCTTCGGGCAGCTCCCCGTTTTTGATCGCTTCCGCAAAGGCGCCGCGGATCGCGCATTTCAATTCACCGGTTGCTTGAAACACAATTTTTGACATCTTGTTGTTTTGCCTCCTTGACAGTAATCAGAATCTCGTTCAGGCTGGAAAGGCTGGCATTGACATCCAGCGTGTAATTGACCTCCACCTTGCCGCCCAGGTCGTCCAGGCGCGAATCCACCTTGCTGGTAAAAACGCCGATCATCATACAGCCGTACCCCGTGTCGTAGGGGCAGAGGTGGCGTTTTCCCTTTTCCAGCACCAGGCGGGTTTTCCCGGCGCCGCGCATCAGCGTGACCTTGGAATCGCCCTCCACCTTCAAAACGGAGGTCTGCGCGGGGGCATTGTTCTCCGTGTCGTATTCCTTGTAAACAATGAACCGGCTGTCGCCTTTTTTTACATAGGAGCCGAGCGTTGTGACCTCAATTTCGCCGGTTTCATCCTCCAGCTTCTGCCGGTTCTTAATTGAGATAAGGTAATTTTCCTGCATTCTTTCACTCCTGTTCGTTCCGGAATGCTGAAAACCGCTGCGGTTTTCAGGCCGGTCTAATAAAGCTCTATTTCAACGTGGCTGACATCCCGCTTGATGCTTCGGCCCAGGAATATTTCCGCGATCCGCGCAAAGCCTTCCGGGCGGTCGCTCACAAAAAAGGAACACTCGCCCTCCTGCGCCCTTTCGCACAGCAGGTCCTGCGTTTTCAGCGTTTCCCTGCACGCGAGCGCGGTTTCGCGCCCGCTGTCGATCAGCGTGACATGACCGCCCATCACCTGCGAAATGATATTCCGGATGATGGGGTAGTGAGTGCAGCCCAGGATCAGGGTGTCCACCCCCGCTTCCCGCAGGGGGGCCAGGTAGCGTTCCGCCACCAGCCGGGTGACGATTTCGTCGTCCGCGATAAAACCGTTTTCCACCAGAGGCACGAAAAGCGGGCAGTCGCGGTCGAATACCGCGATATTCGGGTCGAGTTCGGCGATCGCGCCGCGGTAGGAACCGCTGCGGATGGTTGCCGTGGTGCCGATGACGCCGATTTTCCCGTTCCCGGTCGCCCTGACGGCCGCCGCCGCGGTGGGCCGGACCACGCCGGTGTAGGGGATGCCGAATCCTTTGCCGAGGTCGCCCGCAACGGAGCTCACGGTTCCGCAGGCGGCGATCACCATTTTAACGTCCATGGATTTTAAAAAGGCGGCGTCCTGCTTCCCGTAGCGGAGAATCGTTTCACGGCTGCGGGAGCCGTAGGGCACGCGCCCCGTGTCGCCGAAATAAACGATATTTTCGTGCGGCATGATTTCGAGAATCTCTTTTACGGCGGTCAGGCCGCCGAGGCCGGAGTCGAACACGCCGATTGGTCTGTTGTCCATTCCATTCATCGCTCCAAATTTTAGTTTGCCGGCGCAATCAATACTTCGGCTTGACTTCAAACGAAAGGGTGATCAGCCGGTCCAGCAGGTCGGAATAGGAAACGCCGGCCGCCTCCCAGAGCTTGGGGTACATGCTGATGGATGTGAAGCCCGGAATGGTGTTCAGCTCGTTGAGCAGCACTTCGCTGCCGCCGCGCACAAAGAAGTCCACGCGGCTCATGCCGGTGCAGCCCAGCATGCGGTAAGCGCGGCAGGCCGTATTCCGGATCTCCTCCATGACGGCTTCGTCCAGGTGCGCCGGAATGTAAAGCTGCGAGGTCCCGGATTTGTATTTGTCGTCGTAATCGTAAAATTCCGCGGACGCCGCGATTTCACCCACAAGGGAGGCCTGCGGCCGGCTGTTGCCCAGCACGGCGCACTCCACCTCCTGGCCGAAGATCGCTTCTTCCACAACAATTTTGTCGTCTTCCCGCGCGGCTTTTTCCACGGCGGCGTCCAGCTCGTCTTCGCTGCGCACCTTGCTCACGCCCACGGAGGAGCCCGCGTTGGCCGGCTTTACAAAAACCGGATAGCCGAGCCGGGCGCTGACCTTCAGCTTGATTTTTTGCACGCCTTCGCCGGCGTAATTTTCGGCGTAGAACCACAGGTAGTTGGCCTGCTTGATTCTGGCGGCGGTCAGCAGCGTGTGCGTGACCGCTTTATCCATGCAAACGGCGGAGGCAAGCGCGCGGCAGCCGACGAACGGGATGCCGCTCAGCTGCAAAAGGCCCTGAACGGCGCCGTCCTCGCCGTTTCTTCCGTGCAGAACGGGGAACACGCAGTCCACACGGATGGTTTCAAAGCCGCCTTTGCCGTTCACCACAATGCCGCCCACGCTGCGGTCCGGGGAAAGGAACGCCATGCGGTTCAGCGGACTGTTTACCCAGCTGCCGTCCGCGATTTCCTCCACGGAGCCGGAAAACAGGTACCAGCGGCCGTCTTTGGTAATGCCCACGCAGACCGGGTCGTATTGGTCGCCGGGAAGGTTCTTCAGCACGGAGGCGGCCGAAACGCACGAAACCTCGTATTCGGAAGAGCAGCCGCCGAAGATCACGGCGATTTTTTTCTTATTCATAAATCATAATCCTCCAAACAGACATTCTATATTACATTATATAGGCAGAATATACAATACTACAAATACATATCATACCACAACCGCGTTATGGGCGCAATCTAAAATTTCTTGAATCCTGCAGGTGACAAAAAAGTGTTTATGTTGTATAATTATCAGACAGACTTTGTTTAAAACCATAATGTTGATAAAACATCAGGAGTGATCTATTTGGACCAGAAGGCATTTGACCTGGTCGCCGGAAAAGTCGGAGAGGTTCTCGGCACGCAGAATTTTGTTTCCGCGGGCGAAACTCAGGAAGAAAACGGCCGTTGCGCCCTTTTCACCGGTGAAACGACGGCCTACAGCGTGTTTTATAATGAAGAAAAGAAGCGCTTCGAGCTGCGCACCTGCGACATGGTGGACGACCAGCCGGAGGGCAAATGGAAGTCGATTTCCATCTGGCTGTACGACCCGGAAAACGACAGCCTTTCCGAGGCCGAAAGCATTATGAACGACTTTGTCGAAACCATTGAGGGGCCGAAGCGCGTCGCGGCGCTCAAAACCAAGAAAAAACGCAAAAAGGACGAGGAAAACACCTCCGACCCGCTGTTTTTTTTCAACCGTTTTGTCGGTATTTTCCCCGATCTGCGCGACGAGCTGACCGAGGAGCGGGCGCGGTATGACGATCTCCGCGCGGTCACCTTCGCGCGCGCCAGCGTGCTGCCGCGGCTGGAGGCGCTGCTGACCCAGACCTCCCGCAAGGACCAGATCAAGCGCTGTGTGGACCTGCTCAACGACATGTATGTGAACGGCGACCTGGACGTGCGCTCCATCATCACCATTGTTCTGCTCAACGGGATCGAGAATGAAAAGGCGGTCGAAAAAATGAAGCCGCTCATGAGCGACGAGCTGCAAAAGGCCTACGCCGCCGGCCTGAAGCTGAAGGGCAAAAAAGTAAAGCCTGAAAAGAAAAAGAAGCAGAAACGCTTTGTCGCCGACAATCTGAATACCCTGAACCGATGAGCCCGCGGCGCGGAAGACATCCTCTTCCGCGCCGTTTTTCAGGCCGCGGATCAAAAATAAATCGGAGAAATACTTGACAAGCTTTTTCGCCCTGTGTTATGATAGGGATACCTCAAAAAGGGGTTATTTTTTTGCGCCCTTTTCAGAGGGAGGCTGAGGTCGTTTCAGACCTAAATATTTTTCCGTTAAACGGGAGGTGCCGTCATGAGAGTGAAAATCACATTAGCCTGCACAGAGTGCAAACAGCGCAACTACAACACGATGAAAAACAAGAAGAATGACCCGGACAGGCTTGAGATGAACAAGTACTGCAGATTCTGTAAGAAGCATACTCTTCACAGAGAAACAAAGTGATCCGGACGGAGGGACACGTAATGTCAGATAAGGCTGTTAAGAAAGAAAACTTTTTTTCCAGAACCGGCAAAAACGTTTCCAAGTTCTTTCGCGATTCCAAAAGTGAAGTCAAGAAGATTGTGTGGCCGACACCGCAGACGGTTTTTAAAAACACGGGTGTTGTTCTGGTGACCATCATTGTCATCGGCCTGTTTATTTTCGGGCTGGACACATTTTTTATGAATCTGCTTGGACTGGTTATGAACGTGGCAAAATAACGCGGAATGCGTATCATTAGTTTGAGCGGAGGAAATGACGATGTCTGAAGACGCAAAATGGTATGTTGTGCATACCTATTCAGGGTATGAGAACAAAGTTGCCTCCAATCTTGAAAAAACGGTGGAAAACCGCCAGCTCAGCGACCTGATTCAGGAAATCAGGGTTCCGACCGAAACGGTTACCGAAATCAAGGACAATAAGCTGCGCGACGTGGAACGCAAGATTTTCCCGGGCTATGTTCTGGTGAAAATGATCCTTACGGACGAATCATGGTATGTGGTGCGCAATATCCGCGGCTGCACCGGGTTTGTCGGGCCTTCCTCCAAGCCGATTCCGCTGACGGAGGAAGAAGTCGCGAGATTGGGCGTCGAGCAGAAAAAGGTCGAGATTTCTTACGGCGTGGGCGATTCGGTTCACATTATCGACGGCCCGCTGGAAGGCTTTGTCGGTACGGTGGAAGAAGTCGATATCGACAAGAACCGCGTGCGTGTCACGGTTTCCATGTTTGGGCGCGAAACGCCGGTGGAACTGGAACTCGAC
>JAAYUL010000112.1 GCA_012517675.1 Clostridiales bacterium
AAACAGGCTTTGTCACATTCCGCAATGTCAGCTTCCGTTACCACGGGGCGGACGAAGATGTTCTGCACGACGTGTCCTTCACCGCAAAGCCCGGGCAGACGACGGCGTTCATCGGCTCCACCGGTTCGGGCAAAACCACGCTGATCAACCTGATCCCGCGTTTTTACGATGTGACGGACGGGGAAGTGCTGGTGAACGGCGTGAATGTAAAAGATGTGACGCAGAAGGAGCTGCGCGGGCAGATCGGCTATGTGCCGCAGAAGGGAATTTTGCTTTCCGGCACCATTGCGTCCAACCTGCGCTACGGCGACAAAGACGCTTCCGACGCGGAGCTGGAGGAGGCGGCCTCCATTGCGCAGGCAACGGAGTTTATTGAGGAAGAACCGGAACGGTTCCAATCCGAAATCGCGCAGGCCGGCGCCAATGTTTCCGGCGGACAGAAGCAGCGCCTTTCCATTGCGCGCGCGCTGGTCAAAAAACCGCGGATCTATATTTTTGACGACAGCTTTTCCGCGCTGGATTTTAAAACGGACGCCGCGCTGCGGCGCGCGCTGAAAAAAAAAACGGCGGAAAGCACGGTTCTGATCGTGGCGCAGCGGGTCAGCACCATTATGAACGCGGAACAGATCATTGTGCTGGACGAAGGCCGGGTGGTCGGCATGGGCACGCACAGGGAGCTTCTGGCGAACTGCCCGACCTACTATGAAATTGCTTCGTCGCAGCTTTCAAAGGAGGAACTGGCATGAGTGAGAAAAAACCTTCCGGTATGCCGGGGAGCGGCCCCGGCGGCCACGGGCCGAACGCGGTCATGGTGCGCGGGGAAAAGGCCAAGGATTTCAGGGGGACCTTCCGCAAGCTGGTCCGCTATATGGGGCGGTATAAGATTTCCCTCGCTTTTGTATTCATTTTCGCAGTCGTTGCCACGGTGTTCGACATTGTGGGGCCGAAAATCCTCGGCAACGTCACCACCAGCCTTTTCGAAGGCATCATGAATAAGATTTCCGGCACGGGCAGCGGCGTTGATTTCGGATATATCGGGACCGTCATGGCCTGGCTGCTCGCCATTTACGTGATAAGCGCGCTGTTCGGCTGCTTGCAGGGCTTCATTATGACCGATGTTTCCATGAAGGTGACCTACCGGTTCCGCAGGGACATCGCCGCGAAAATCCAGCGCCTCCCGTTCAAATATTACGATACCACCACCAACGGAGAGGTCCTGTCCCATATTACCAACGATGTGGATGCCATCATGCAGAGTCTGAATCAGAGCGTGACGCAGATCATCACCTCCGTCACCACGGTTCTTGGGATTCTCATCATGATGTTTTCCATCAGCTGGCAGATGACGCTGGTCGCGCTCGGCATCATTCCCGTTTCCATGGGATTCATTCTGACGATCGTAAAAAAATCACAGAAGCATTTTACGGCGCAGCAGGAATACCTCGGCCATGTCAACGGCCATATTGAGGAAATGTACGGAAGCCATGTGGTGGTGAAGGCGTTCAACGGCGAAGCGGATTCCGTTCAGAAATTCGGGACCTTCAACAATACGCTTTATGTTTCCGCGTGGAAAAGCCAGTTCCTTTCCGGACTTCTGATGCCGATCATGAATTTTATCAGCAACCTCGGTTATGTTGCGATCTGTATTCTCGGCGGATACCTTGCGGTCAACGGAAAGCTTTCCGTCGGTGATATTCAGGCGTTCATGCAGTATGTTCGCCGGTTTACACAGCCGATGACGCAGGTGGCCAACATCTCGAATATTCTTCAGCAGACGGCGGCGGCCGCGGAGCGCATCTTCGCCTTTCTGGAGCAGCCGGAGGAACAGCCGGAAAGCGCGCATCCGATTCGCGTCAACCGCACCGATGAGCCGGACACCGAGCTGAACATTCACATTCAGGGCAGCGTACAGTTTGCCCACGTGCATTTCGGCTACAATCCCGACAAGATCGTGATCAAGGATTTTTGCGCCAATGTGCAGCCGGGCCAGAAAATTGCGATCGTCGGCCCCACCGGCGCGGGCAAGACGACCATTGTCAAGCTTCTGATGCGTTTTTACGATGTGAACGAGGGCGC
>JAAYUL010000113.1 GCA_012517675.1 Clostridiales bacterium
GTTCTTTCCGGCCCGCAGGGCGGCAACGGCCATTTCACTGTGCCGGTCGTTGGGCGTCGCGACCAATACGGTATGGAAGCTGTCGTCCTTCAAAAAGGCGTCCAGGTCCGAATAGGCGGTCAGCCCCAGCTCTTTCGCAAAATCAAGCCGCCTGGGGTCGATGTCGTACGCCGCCGCCATTTCGATGCCTTCGTTTTTCGGAATAATATGCTGGTAATGGTAAAATGCCATCCAGCCAAACCCGATCACTCCGATTTTCACTTGCATTTCATTCACTCCTGTTTCGATGATTCGGCGCGCGCCGGAACGGCGAACGTCTTATCTCTATTATTTTTCAGAAATCCGCTTCTATCCGGCCGTTTAAATCACGCCCAGCAAAACAATATAGACCGGAATGAAAAGCAGCGTTGCAATGGTGGTCACCGTGGTCAGAACGGCGGCATACTGATAATCCGCACCGTAAATTTCCGCCACGGCCGAGGTCACCGCCATGGTTGGCATAGCGGACTGGATAATAAAAACCTTTTCCATTAACAGGGGGATTTGGATAAAGGTGCAAAGGCCGAAAACAAACAAAGGCGACAGGATGAAGCGGCCGATCACCAGCAGGGTCATCGATTTATCCCACTTGATATCCTTCAAATTCATGGAGCAGATGCTGACCCCGATATACAGCAGGGACAGGGGCGTCGTCATGTTCCCCAGATACACCAGCGTTTTATTGATACACCCGGGCAAATGCATGCCGCAAATGATGAGAAGGACGGCGAGGATCATGGAAAGCAGAGGAGGACTGAAGATGTTTTTCAGCATTTGAAGCGAAAAAACGGGTTCTCCTGGTTTTGCGCCGTCTTTGGCGATGCTGTACGCCCCCAGCGACCAGAACAGGCTGACGTTTGCAATAAAGTAGATAAATACAAACGGGACGCTGTCTTTGCCGAAAACAGACAGATTGACCGGCAGGCCGACAAAAAGCGTATTGGAAACGGAAAGCGAGACGGCGAAGATTCCCCTTCTGCTGCGGGGCAGGCGGAGGGCTCTTGCGAGCGCAACCCCGATGGCGTAGCTTAAAACAATGGACAAATAAGGGATCAGCACCTTCGGGGCCAGCTGAATCAGCTTTTCTTTGCTGTAGGTTTCCGGCAGACTGGAAAGGATATAAGACGGCACCGCAACATAAATAATGACCTTTGGGAACAGCTTGGCCGCGGCGGCGTCGAATATTTTTTTATAGTACAAAAACCAGCCGCATGCAACCATCAGAATAATGCTGAACACACTTTGCAACGAGTTGAAAATTACCATTCTGAATCCCTTTTCATATCATTTTGTCACTTGTCGCTGTTATTTTAATTGCATGTGAAAATAGATTGGTGAAATATTTGTCTGACAAAATCACATGGAGGTTTTTCCGGGAATTCGAGCCGTCCTGCCGATGCACGGCCGTGAAAGGCGATGTCATCGATTGGAAAATCCATTGACCTTACAGAAATGGTCAAAATCCTACGGCACGGCTTTTGCCGCCGTGTCATGCGGGAAAAGGGGTTGCTCCGCATGCCGGAGCGCCGATCTGAAAAATCGGCGAGGCGGCATCGGCATGCAACAGAATGACAAGTGACTTCGAATTCTTAAAACCGGCAGAATTTATTTTTTGATCCGCGCGGTGTTCGTTTCCAGCGCCTCGTCCGCCACCTCTTTCGCGATGGTGTCGGCAACGCTCTTGTCCAGGGCGGACGGCAGGATACAGTCGGCGGAAAGCTGATCCGGCGGAACCAGATCCGCAAGCGCGTGCGCGGCGCGGCGCATCATTCCTCCGGTGATTTCGCGGGCCCGCACCGAAAGCGCCCCTTTGAATACGCCGGGGAAAACCAGCACGTTGTTGATCTGGTTCGGAAAATCGGAGCGGCCCGTGCCGACCACCGCGGCTCCGCCCGCTTTTGCCTCGTCCGGCATGATTTCGGGCACCGGGTTTGCCATGGCAAACACAATGCCTTGGTTCATGGTGGACACCATTTCGGGGGTAACAAGCTTCGGCCGCGAAACCCCTACAAACACGTCGGCGCCTTTCAGTGCGTCGGCCAGCGTGCCGTGCTCATGGTCCCGGTTGCTGATGTGGGAAATCCGTTCCTGTCCGGCGTTCAGCCCGCTGTCCCCTTCGCAGATGATGCCGTGGATGTCGCACATGACCACATTGCCGAAGCCCATGGAAATCAGCAGGCTGCCAATGGCGATGCCGGCCGCTCCCGCGCCGTTGATGACAATTTTTAATTTGCCCATCTCTTTGCGGGTAACCTTGACGGCGTTCAGCAGCGCGGCCGCCACAACGATCGCCGTGCCGTGCTGATCATCGTGAAAAACAGGAATGTCGCAGATCTCTTTCAGGCGGCGCTCCACCTCAAAGCAGCGCGGCGCCGCGATATCCTCCAGGTTGATGCCGCCGAAGCTTTTGGAAATCAGCGAAATGGTTTCCACCAGTTTGTCCACGTCCTTGGTATCCACACAGATCGGGATGGCGTCCACACCGGCAAACTCCTTGAACAGGACGCATTTGCCCTCCATGACCGGCATTCCGGCCGCCGGACCGATATCGCCGAGGCCCAGTACGGCGGACCCGTCGGTGATCACGGCCACCAGATTGCTCCGGCGGGTGAGCTCAAAGGATTTCTCATAGTCCTTTGCAATCTCCCGGCACGGCTCGGCCACGCCCGGCGTATACGCCAGGGAAAGGTCCTTTC
The DNA here is from genome assembly GCA_012517675.1 of Clostridiales bacterium. Lineage (GTDB taxonomy): Bacteria > Bacillota > Clostridia > Oscillospirales > Acutalibacteraceae > Caproiciproducens. The sequence continues at coordinate 2,736 of JAAYUL010000113.1, forward strand.
GCGTTTTGATGGGGATGCGGGATACGACCTCCAGCTTTCCGTGCAGCTCATAATGCAGTTTCAGTGACTCCTGGTAAATATCCATAACCGTCTTTCCTTTCCAAAATATACTTTAAACCATCTGCTCCGGATGAAATACCTCGTCGAACCGTTCGGCGGTAAGGAATCCGAGCTTGACGCACGCTTCTTTCAAAGAGATATTTTCCGCATAGGCTTTTTTAGCTGTTTTCGCGGCGTTGTCGTACCCGATATACGGGTTCAAAGCGGTGACCAGCATCAGGGAGTTGTGAAGATTCGCCGCCATCTTGTCCCGGTTTGCCGTTATGCCCGCAACACAGTGATCGGTAAAGGAAACGATCGCGTCGGAGAGCAGGCGCACCGACTGGAGAAAATTGTAAATGCACACCGGCATAAACACATTCAGCTCGAAATTCCCCTGCGACGCCGCCATGCCGACCGCAACGTCGTTGGCCATAACCTGAACCGCCACCATTGTTACGGCTTCGCACTGGGTGGGGTTCACCTTGCCCGGCATGATGGAGCTGCCCGGCTCGTTTTCCGGAATGTGGATTTCCCCCAGCCCGCAGCGCGGACCGCCGGCAAGCCAGCGAATGTCGTTGGCGATTTTCATGAGGTTTGCAGCCAGCGCTTTCAAGGCGCCGTGGGCGAAGACAAGATCGTCCTTGCTGGTGAGCGCGTGGAATTTGTTTTCCGCCGTCACAAACGGCTTTCCGGTCAGCTCGGACACCGCCTTGGCAACCTCCGTGTCGAATCCCTTCGGCGCGTTCAGGCCGGTTCCCACCGCCGTTCCCCCGAGCGCCAGCTCATGCAGGCCGGCGAGCGACGCTTCCAGCATCGTTTTCGTTTTTTCCAGCATATTGCGCCAGCCGCTGATTTCCTGCGGGAAGGTGATGGGGGTCGCGTCCTGCAAATGCGTGCGCCCCGTCTTGATCACACCCGCGTTCTCCTCTTCCAGGCGCCGGAAAGCGGAAATCAGATGATCCATGGCCGGGAACAGGCGGGTTTCGATCTCGGTGGCAGCCGCGATATGCATAGCGGTCGGGAACGTGTCGTTAGAGCTTTGGGACATGTTGACATGGTCGTTGGGGTGAAGCAGCTTTTTTCCGCACAGCTCGTTGCCCCGGTTCGCAACCACCTCGTTCACGTTCATGTTGGACTGGGTGCCGCTCCCGGTCTGCCAGACCGCCAGCGGAAAGTGACCGTTCAGCTTTCCTTCGGTGATTTCGTCGCAGACTTTTTCAATCAGACCGCAACGTTCCCCGTCCAGCTTGCCCAGACGGAAATTGGCCAAAGCGGCCGCCTTTTTCAAAATGCCAAAGGCGTGAATCACTTCCTCCGGTATTTTTTCCACTCCGATTCTGAAATTTTCCAGGCTCCGTTCGGTCTGCGCCGCCCAATAGCGGTCCGCCGGGACCCGGATTTCACCCATAGAGTCCCTTTCAACCCGATACTCCATTTTCAGGCTCCTTTCTTTCTTCCACCGCTTTTCAGCAAGCGGGATACCATGCGTTGACCTTTTCCAGCGCGCTGCTGTACAGGTTTTTGTAAATGCTGTTGCCGTGGGTGTCCATCCCGACGACCAGCGGGCCGAACCGGTTCGCCTTCAGGCCCCACATGGCCTCCGGCATTCCCATTTCCAACCAGGTAACGCTGTCGATTTTTTCAATTCCCCGCGCCAGCTTTGCCGCGCAGCCGGGGGCCGCCTGCAGATAAACATAACCGTATTTCCGGCAGGCGTTCAGCGTATCTTCGGCCATGCCGCCCTTGCCGATCACGGCCCGCACGCCGAGCCGGCCGACCATTTCGGCGTAAGGCTCCATGCGGATGCTGGTGGTCGGGCCGATCACATTCAGCTTCCAGGTTTCGTCGTCCTGCTTCATGGCCACGGGCCCCGCGTGGAAAACAGCGGCTCCGGCAAGGTCATGCGGCAGCGGCTTGCCCTCTTTTAAAAGCGATTTGATTTTTAAATGCGCCATGTCGCGCGCCGTATAGATATCCCCCGTAAGATACACGACATCCCCGATTTTCAGGCGGCGCATATCCGTTTCGCATAACGGGGTAGATAAAACATATTCGCTCATTTGCAACGATCTCCTTTTTCCGCTTATGATGAGTCAAGCGCTTGTGATTACAGTATTTTTTCGATCCTGCCGTCGTGATAGATGCGGATTCCCGCGCGCCGCGCCACCCAGCAGTGGAAATTGATCGCGACCGGCGCGATGGCGGTGTGGGTATGCGCCCGCTCGATTTTCACCGCGAGGCAGGAGGTGTCGCCGCCGGTTCCGGCCGCGCCCAGCTTGCAGCTGTTGATCTGGTCGCGCAGCTGCGTTTCCAGCTCCGCCATTTCGCTGTCCGGGTTGACATCATCCCAGCGCCGTACGCTGATGGCTTTTCGGCTCAGCTTGGCCGCGACATCCATCTGCCCGCCGATCCCGATTCCGATCCCGTACGGCGGGCAGGGTTTGCCCCCCGCGTTCAGCACGGGTTCCAGAATAAAACGCTTTAGGCCGTTCAGATTCTCGCCGAGCTTGGCCGGCGTCATAATCTGCACGGCGTTGCCGAGCTCCGCGCCGCAGCCTTTGAAGCTGATGATAAAATCCATGTATTTCTGACCGGGGACATACTCGTATTCCATGTTCGGCACGCCCCTGCCCGTATTGTCCCCCGAATTTTTCCGTGTCAGCGGGTCCACCATGCTGGGCCGCAGGTAGCCCTTCCGCGTGGCTTCCGCTATGCCGCCCAAAATCGCTTCTTTGACCTCCGCAAGGGGAAAATCCTTTCCCGCGGAGAGGTAAACCGTCGGGTAGCCCGGCGACTGGCAGACCGCCTTGTCCTCCTCTTTGGCGATGCTCAGATTTTCCAGCATGGCGCTCAGCATGTTTTTGGCGGTCTGATTGCTTTCCCGCGCGAGCGCGGCCTCAAGAAGCCCTTTTACATCTTCGGAAATTTCCGTTACGGCGCGAATCACAGTTTGATTGACTTGCCGCCGTACGATTTCGTTGAAATTCACATCCATAGGTATTACCTTTCTCTATATATGTTAAATTAGATTTCGAGAAATGGGAAGAGATATTTGAAATTTTATTCGGAAAATAGATCATTGATATCTTCCAGTTCATCCAGACGCCGGATTCTGCGGAGAATGGCGTTGGCTTTTTTCTCGGTTAAAATGCCGTTTGTCACCTGAAAAAATTTTTCGTCCGTATCCTTCCAGGTAAATGGATTTTTGGAATCTCCCGGAGGATAATCCACCCGTTCGCAGATTACCCGGCCGTCCTCCATGGTGATTTCCAGCATGTGCGGCCAGCGGCTGCGTTCGTTGCCGTACGCGCGCTCGATTTCCGGGTCGACCTGCACGCTGATTTTCCTCATCAGGCGCAGAACCGCCGGATTCTCCATTTTTTCCGGCGTAAACACGTCGTCCAGCAGGGAGCGGTACAAAAACGCCGCCGCAATACAATATTGCAGGCTGAATTTGCAGGCGTAAGGGGTGGCCGGCTGAGGGTTGTCGGTTGTGTCTTTGGCAACCTGGTAGGTCCGGTCGAGAATGGAGACGATTTTCTCCGGGTCAATGGCGTACTTGTCCATGATTCGCCTTACGCAATAGTCGGCGGAGTGCGTGTGCCGGCAGCAGGCGTAAGGCTTAAAGGAATTGGAAAGGATCCGGTAACGGTGGTGGTCCATCCCGCGGGTCAGCGCGTCCAGGTCATACACCGGTGTCAGCGCGCGCAGAAGGCCGCGTTCGCCCTCCAGAATTTTTGTCGCGCCGGTCAGCCCAAGCTGCGACAGCTCCGCTGCGCGGATGCCGCAGAGCGTGGCGTTCGCCGCGTGCAGAGGCTTGCTCATGGCGCCGTCGCTTAAAAATTCCCATAAGCCGGCCGACTGGGTTCCGGCCGAGCCAAAACAGTTCAGCATCTGTCCGGCGTTCAGCTCCAGCAGCTTTCCCGCCGCGGCCGCCGAGCAGAAGGAACCGACGATGCCGGTCGTATGCCAGTACCGGTACGAACCGGGGTTGATCGCTTCGCCGATCCGCGCCCCCGCCTCATAACCCGCCACAATGGCCTCCAGCACCTGCTTTCCGGAGCTTTTTCGCTTTTGTCCA
>JAAYUL010000114.1 GCA_012517675.1 Clostridiales bacterium
CCTGCTGAATGTACTGCCCCATGGAATGCAGGTCGGTGGAGAAAGTGACGGACGCGGGGAAAAGCCCCTTGTTGTTTTTGCCTTCGCTTTCGCCGAACAGCTGCTTCCACCATTCGCACATCATGGTGTAGCAGGGCTCGTAACTGACGAGAATTTCGATTTCTTTGCCCTTGCGGGAAAGAATATTGCGCAGAGCGGCATATTTATAGCAGTCGTTGGATTCCAAATCGGGGTTGTTCAGTTCCTTCTGCGCCTTTGCCGCGCCTGCCATCAGCGCGTCGATATCCGCGCCGCTCACGGCGATGGGAAGCAGTCCCACGGCGGTAAGAACGGAATAGCGCCCGCCGACGTCGTCGGGAACGACAAAGGATTCGTAGCCTTCCCGCGTGGCAAGCTGCTTCAGGGTGCCGCGGGCTTTGTCGGTGGTGCAGTAGATCCTGCCGCGGGCTCCTTCTCTTCCGTATTTCTTTTCCAGAAGTCCGCGCAGCACGCGGAACGCGATGGCGGGCTCCGTGGTGGTGCCGGACTTGGAAATCATGTTGATGGAAACGTCTTTCCCCTCGCAGATTTCAAGCAGCTCGCTCAACGCGCTGGAGCTGATGCTGTTGCCGGTAAAATAAATGTCGGGCGTATCCTTTTTCATCGCGTTGTAGTTGGGCGACTTCAAAAACTCGACCGCGGCGCGCGCGCCGAGATAGGAGCCGCCGATCCCGATGACAATGAAAACGTCCGTGTCGGATTTGATTTTTGCCGCGGCCGCCTTGATCCTGAAAAACTCCTCTTTGTCGTAATCGGTCGGAAGATTGACCCATCCGATAAAGTCATTCCCCATGCCGGTTCCGGAATGGAGCGTATCATGGGCGAGTTTTACCTGCGGAGCAATTGCTTTATATTCGTTTTCGTCAACAAAAGCGGACAAATGCTGTGTATCAAGTTTCACTGACATTGCACTTCCTCCTAAATATTGCTGTAAATTTGATTTCATTTTACAATATATTGATCACTTTTTCAAGGACAACCACGGACAATTTATTATTTTTTCACATTTGGCCTAATTCATTTTTAAAAGATGTTTTGCCAGAAGATAAAACACGGATTGGAAGGTGATCGGCTCCACGCCTGTTTTCGCGCAGATGCTGTATTCCCTGACCACTTCCCCCGAAAGCGTGCAGGTAACCTTCCCCACGATCTGCCCCTTTGTGACAGGAGCCGTCACATTTTCCTGCAAAGTCACCTTATATTGAATGTCCTTCGCCTTCCCCTTCGGGATCAGGATGCTGCCGTTTTGCGAAACGGAGGTTTCGACCGTGTCCCGCATGCCGTTTTTCACGCGGACCGGCACGAGGGCCTCCTTCGGGATGACCGGCGTGGTAACGGACCAGTTGGCAAACCCGTAGTCGAGCAGGGTCCGCGCCGCGCTGAAACGGTCTTTCGTGCTGGGCGAACCCAGCACGACGGCAATCAGCTGAACGCCGTCGCGCTGCGCGGTCGCGGTGATGCAGCTGCCCGCTTTTCCGGTGGTGCCTGTTTTCAGGCCCGTGATGCCGTTGTAGCTTTTCAGCAGCTTGTTGGTGTTGACCAGCTGGGTTTTTCCGTCGCGCAGGTAGTCGATCCAGGTTTTGGTATAATCAAAGATTTTTTTATGTTTGATCAGCTCGCGCGACATGACCGCAACATCGTAGGCGGAGGTGAGATGCCCGTCTTCATCCAGCCCGTTGCAGTTTTTGAACGTGGTGTCCTTCATGCAGAGCGCCGCGGCCTTCTCGTTCATCTGCTGCAGAAAGCTTTCCTCACTCCCGGCGACATACTCCGCCAGGGCGACCGCCGCGTCGTTCGCGCTGGCGATGACCGTCGCTTTCAGCATATCGTTCACCGTCATGGTTTCCCCGGGTTTCAGCCAGATGTCGGAGCCGCCCATGGAAGCCGCGTGATCGCTCGCGGTCACCCTATCGGTCAGCTTGATTTTCCCGGAATCCAGCGCCTCCATGACCAGCAGAAGCGTCATCACCTTGGTAATGGACGCGCACGCGCGTTTTTCATGCGGATTCTTTTCGTAGAGGAGCTTGCCGGTTTGCGCTTCCATCAATACGGCCGCAGGCGCCTTGACCTCCGCGTCGGTCAGAGCCGCCGCGCGCAGCGGCAAAACAGCGATGATCAGCATCACCGCCAGAAAGCATGCCGCCAGCTTTTTCAACTTCATATCCAGCACCTCCTGTTATTCAGTAAATCTTATGCCGAAACAAATGGTTCTATCCATAAATTTTCAGGCTGTCCTGATTTTACCGTGAAAAAGCGCGAAAGCGGAGCCGGTTTTGCCCCGGCCCCGCCTGAATCTCTGTTTTGCGCCGCCTTACCTGCGCACGGGAATTCCCCGGCCGGCAAGGTACGCCTTCAACTCCGGAATGGTGATTTCGCCGAAATGGAACAGGGAGGCGGCAAGCACCGCGTCGGCCTTTCCGGCGGTAAACGCGTCGTAAAAATGCTCCGGCTTTCCCGCGCCGCCCGAAGCGATAACCGGTATGCCGACCAGCTCCGAAACGGCGGCGGTCAGCTCAAGGTCATACCCCCGCTTCACCCCGTCGCAGTCCATGCTGGTGAGCAGGATTTCGCCCGCACCGAGGCGTTCGGCCTCCGCCGCCCATTCCAGCGCGTCGCGCCCGGTGTCCACTCGGCCGCCGTTCAGGTAAACCGTCCACCCGCCGGACGGGCGGCGCTTCGCGTCGATCGCGCACACCACGCACTGGCTGCCGAACCGTTCGGCGGCCTCGCTGATGACGGCGGGGTTTTTGAGCGCGGCGGAATTGACCGAAACCTTGTCCGCGCCGGCGCGCAGCAAAGCCGTAAAATCGTCCGCCGTGCGGATGCCGCCGCCCACGGTGAACGGAATAAAAATCCGCTCCGCCACGCGGCCGACAATGTCGAGTATGGTTCCGCGCGCCTGCGCGGAAGCGGTGATGTCGAGCAGGACCAGCTCGTCGGCCCCCTGGCGGTCGTATTCGGCGGCCGCTTCAACCGGGTCGCCCGCGTCGCGCAGATTGACAAAGGAAACCCCTTTTACCACCCTGCCTTCGTTTACGTCAAGGCAGGGGATGATCCGTTTCGCATACATGGTGATTTCCTCCCCTTTCAGCCGATCAGCCGCGCAAAGTTTTCCAGCATCCGCAAACCGACCGCGCCGCTTTTTTCCGGGTGGAACTGCGTTGCGAACAGGTTGCCCTTCTGTACGGAAGCGTCGATGGTAACACCGTACTCCGTTGTGGAGGAAACCTCCTCCGGATTTTTTGCTTTCAGATAATAGGAATGGACGAAATAGACGTACGGGTCCTGCCCCAACCCCTCGAACAGCCCGCCCGGGCGCCGGATACTCAGGGAATTCCAGCCGATATGCGGGATTTTCAGCCCCGTTCCCGCCGGAATGCGGCGGATGGTGCCGCCAAGAACCCCCAGGCCGGCGACGCCCGGCGTTTCCTCGCTGCTTTCAAATAAAAGCTGCAGGCCGAGGCAGATGCCGAGAAACGGCTTTCCGGTTTCAATAAAGTCGAGCACGGGGTTCACCATTCCGGAATTTTTCAGGCAGTTCATGGCGTCCCCAAACGCGCCCACGCCCGGCAGCACCGCAGCCGACGCGGACCTCAGCTCTTCCGGGTCCTTCGTCACGCGGATGTCGCAGCGGACAAAGCGAAACGCCTTTTCCACGCTCTGCAGATTTCCCGCGCCGTAATCAATGACAGCTATCATGGCAATTATCCTTTGCAGTTTGATTTCTTTGATATCTATTATTTTAACGAATTATCATGCTAAAGTCAACAATCTTTCCGCAATAACCGGACAGCCGCCTGAAACTAAAGCAGCCGGAACTCCCGTTTTCCCGCCTGAAGCGCCCGGATCAGCCGCAAAAGCATGGCGCCGCGCGGCATGAGCTATTCTTCCGTCTCCCAGCCGCGGCAGCGCTCCACCGCCCTGTGCCAGCGCGCGATCATTTTTTCCGCCTTCTCCTCTTCCATGACGGGGCTGAACCTGGTCTGCGCCTTCCAAAGGCTTTCCAGTTCCCGCATGTCCTGCCAGACGCCGACGGCCAGACCGGCCAGCATCGCCGCGCCCATGGCGGTCGTTTCCACGCAGCAGGGCCGGCAGACCGAACAGCGGATCAGGTCGGACTGCAGCTGCATGATAAAACCGCTTTTGCTTACCCCGCCGTCCACACGCAGCTCGCGGATCGGCATGCCGGAATCCTCCCGCATACAGCGGAACAGATCGAAGCTCTCCAGCGCAATGCTTTCCAGGACGGCCCGCGCGATGTGCGCGTTGGTGGTGCCGCGCGTGATCCCGATCAATATTCCGCGCGCGTACATGTCCCAGTAAGGGACGCCCAGGCCCGTAAAGGCGGGAACGAAGACCGCGCCGCCGCTGTCTTCCACGCTTTCGGCCAAAAGGTCGGCCTCATGGGGGGCCCGGATCATTTTCAGTCCGTCGCGCAGCCAGTCGATCGCGGAGCCCGCGTGGAACGCGCTGCCCTCAAGCGCATAGACGATCTTTCCCTTGACACCCCAGCCGATGGTCGTGAGAAGGCCGCTGGAGGAGGCGACCGGAGATTCCCCGGTATTCATCAGGGTAAAGCAGCCGGTTCCGTATGTATTTTTCGCCATTCCCGGCTCAAAGCAGCACTGGCCGAACAGCGCCGCGTGCTGATCGCCCGCGATGCCCGCGATCGGGATTTCGGTGCCGAGCACCGGGCTTTGGCACATGCCCACGATTCCGCTGGATTCGACCACCGCCGGAAGCGCGCTGCGGGGAATGCCGAATTCCCGAAGCAGGCGGTCGTCCCAGCGAAGATGATGAATATCATACAGCATCGTGCGCGAGGCGTTGGAAACATCCGTCACAAAGGTCTGTCCGTCCGTCAGGGAATAAATCAGCCACGTGTCGATGGTGCCGAAACGAAGCCGGCCCTTGACGGCCAGCTCCCGCGCGGCCGGCACATTGCCGAGAATCCACTTCATTTTCGTCGCCGAAAAATACGCGTCGACGACCAGGCCCGTGGTGCCGTGAATATATTCGTCCAGCCCCTCCCGCTTCAGTCGTTCGCATTCGGGGGCGGTGCGCCTACACTGCCAGACAATCGCGTTGCAGACCGGCACGCCGGTGACGGAATCCCACGCCACCGTGGTTTCACGCTGGTTGGCAATGCCGATCGCGGCGATGTCCTCCGCGCGGACTCCGGCCTGCGCCACCGCTTCCCGCATGGCGAAAAGCTGCGTTTCCAGAATTTCCACCGGGTCGTGCTCCACGTAGCCCGGCTTGGGGTAATACTGACGGAACGCTTTTTGCCCGCACCCCACAACAGCGCCGTAAGCATTGAACAAAATCGCCCTGGAGCTGGTCGTCCCCTGGTCCAGCGCTAAAATATATTTTCCAATCTGCATGGTATTTCCTCCTGAACGGCATAATTGTAACATAAAATTAAAATTGACATGGTTCCAAAAATACGGTATGATCATTATTACTGCTTTTGATACGGGGGATATTGATGGATTATGTTGCATTGACCGGAATTGCGGTCGGTCTTTCCATGGACGCGTTCGCCGTCAGCATTACCAACGGCGCGGTCACGCGCAGGGTAACGCTGCCCTTCGCGCTGAAGCTGGCGGCCTGCTTCGGGCTGTTCCAGGCGGTCATGCCGGTCATCGGCTGGCTGGTGGGAAAAGCCGGAGAAAGCTTTATCCGTTCGGTCGACCACTGGGTCGCCCTTCTGCTGCTCGGCTACATCGGCGTTCAGATGATACTGGAGTCGCGCAAAAACGCCGGCTGCGGCGAATGCAGCGGCAAGCAGGACGATATCAGCCTGCGCAGGCTGACCGCGCTCGCGGTCGCGACAAGCATCGACGCGCTGGTCACCGGGCTGATCCTCCCCACCGCGGTGGGCGCTTCCTCCCTCTGGCTCCTGCTCGAATCCATCGGGATCATTGGAATGATCACGTTCCTGATTTGCCTGTCCGGCGTTTACATCGGAAAAAAATTCGGTTCCTTCTGCTCTTCCAGGGCGGAAATCGCCGGCGGAATCGTTTTAATTTCGATCGGCGTGAAAATCTTTGTGGAACACATGTTTTTCAGCTGATTCCGTAAATTTCGCAAAGCTCCCCGACCTTTTCGGCCATCGCCTGCCGCAGGGCCTCCGGGGCCTGGACCGCGATTTTTCCGCCGTACTGTAAAAGCCATTCGATCAGCCCTTCGCTGACACACATTTTCGCCCGGACGGTAAAGCCGTTGCCGTCGTGGCAGCAGAACTCCATGCCGGTGCCGAACTTGTCCACCACCGCTTCCAGAATATCATTGGCGCACCGGAGCTCCACCAGCTCCTGCTCCCCGTTATACATATGAAACGTTTTGCGCAGGTAATCCTCCGCATCAAAAAAATCCCGGTACGGGCTGACCTCACAAAACGGACGGGCCGGCTGCCCGGCAACGGCCGCGTGCTTCATCCGGTCAAGCCGGTAATTGCTGAGGTTGTCATACTTGCCGTAATTTCCGACAAGATAGTATTTGTCGCTCACCCAGAGCAGCGCGTACGGGCTCACGGTGAACTCCCTTTCCCTGCCCGGCCGCAGCCCGTCGTCCGCAATGGTCTGGTGGCAATACTGGAAACTGACCTGCCGGCCTGCGGCGATTGCCCGGTTGACGGCATCAATCGAATAATAGATTTCCTCATTTTCAAATTTATTGCGCTGCTGAACATAAATTTGCCCGGAAACGCATTCCGCCTGTCCCCGGCTCAAAAGCCCCTTGAGCTTTTGAATGAGGAGGGCTGTTTTTTTTTGTGTGATAAACGGCGCGGCAAGCACCGCGTCCATCAGAAGGCGGACTTCCGGAAGTTCAAATTCGCGGCGCGCAACAAAAAATCCGGCTTTCGGCGACCGCGCGCGGATCACTTCCAGCCCGTATTCGTTTAAAACCCGGATGTCGCGGTAAATGGTTTTTCGTTCCCCGACAATCCCCCGTTTTTCAAGCATTTCGCAGAGCTCGGCGGAATTGACCGGATGCTCCTCGTCGGAATTGTGTACCAGATAATCCAGCAGAAACAGGAGCCTGATTTTTGAATGACCGTTTTTTGTCACAAGCCGTGCCTCCTCTGCTAAATTATGGATATTCTATCACATTTCAATCCATTTTTACAGTGTTTTGTTTTAAAAACATTCTGCTTTAATGGACTTGAAATTATTTCCGCAGAATGATATAATATTAACAAAGTTTATTTCGGAGGGTTGCTTCATGGCTGTAAAAATACTGACCGCACGGCAGGCGGCCGATCTGGTCCCCGACGGGGCAAATTTTGCCACAAGCGGTTTTATCGGCGCTTCGTTTCCGGAAGAAATTGCGGCTGCGATTGAAGAGCGTTTTCTCGAAACGGGCGCGCCCAAAAATCTGACGCTGCTGTTCTGCGCCGCGCAGGGCGACAGAAAAGACAAGGGTCTGAATCATTTCGCGCGCGAGGGCCTGACACGCCGGGCAATCGGCGGGCACTGGGGCCTCGCCCCGAAGCTCGGGAAAATGGCGAGCGAAAACAAAATCCTCGCCTACGATTTCCCGCAGGGCGTGACCACGCACATGTTCCGCGATTCCGCCGCGCATAAGCCCGTCACCATCACCCATGTCGGGCTCGGCACCTTTGTCGACCCCAGGCTTCTGGGCGGAAAGCTGAACGCCATGACGCGGGAAGCGGAGGACCTGGTCCGGCTGGAGGAAATCGACGGGAAGGAATACCTGCTTTACAAGACCCCCACCGTGGACTTTTGCATCGTGGCCGGCACTTACGCCGACGAGGACGGCAATATTTCCATGGAACGCTGCGGTGTGAAAGCCGAAGCCCTTGCGGCGGCACAGGCCTGCAAAAATCACGGTGGAACCGTTGTGGTGCAGGTGGAGCGCGTGGTCATGGCCGGCACGCTCGACCCGCAGAAGGTGGAGATCCCGGGAATTCTGGTGGACGCCGTGGTGGTGGCTTCCGACCCGAAATTCCACATGCAGACCTTCGGGACCCAGTACAACCCCGGCATTTCCGGCGAACATAAAATGGGGCTCGGCGAATTTGTCCCCGCTCCGCTCGGCAATAAAAAGATCATTGCGCGCAGGGCCGCCATGGAGCTGAAGGACAACAGCATCGTCAACCTTGGCATCGGGATTCCGGAATTCATTTCCTCCGTCGCCATGGAGGAGGGCATTACATATAAATTCACGCTCACAGTGGAGTCCGGCATTACCGGCGGGAACCCGCAGAGCGGGCTGGACTTCGGCGTGAGCCTGAACCCGGGCTGCATTATGCCGCAGCCCTCCATGTTCGACTTTTACCAGGGCGGCGGGCTGGACCAGGCGTTCCTCGGGTTTGCGGAATCGGACAAGGACGGCAATGTGAACGTTTCAAAATTCGGGACGAGGCTGCCCGGCTGCGGCGGTTTTATCGATATTTCGCAAAACGCGAAGCAGGTTTTTTTCTGCGGAACCTTTACGGCCCAGGGATTGAAAACCGAAGTGAAGGACGGAAAGCTCCGGATCATAAACGAAGGGGCCATTGATAAATTCCGCGAGAACGTGGAGCACATCACCTTCAGCGCAAAGCAGGCGGTGAAAACCAATCAGCCGGTCCTTTACATCACGGAGCGCGCCGTTTTCCGCCTGACCAAACAGGGCCTCGTGCTTTGCGAGGTCGCCCCGGGCATCGATGTGGAAAAGGATATTTTGGCGCACATGCCGATCAAGCCCATCATAGCCGACGATCTTGTCATGATGGACGCCCGCATTTTCCGCGACGAAAAAATGGGGTTGAACGAAGACTGAA
>JAAYUL010000115.1 GCA_012517675.1 Clostridiales bacterium
CAGCCATGATCGACCCATTGCCCATTATCCTCCCAATGTCCGCTGTTGCCCCCAACCCATGCCCAGTCCGGCACCCACACCCAATCCGCATTCCAAACAGGCCGCCATACGTTCCATGAGGCGGAGGTTTTTTGAGTATTGCCCGGAACTGAAGCCTGTGAATAAGAATCATTTCGGTCGTCGGCATTTGGGTCTGGCGGGTCATGCCCGGAAAGATCGACGATAGTCACGTTGATCGTACCGTTACTCGCACTCCCCGAGCCGGAGGCGGTCACCTGAATTGTTATTGCTTGAGGTGTAGACGGCGTCGTCCAGCGAACCCACGCAAGTTGGCTGTCATCTTGGGGATAGTAGACGTTTCCAACCGTATATGTCCTCCCATTGATAGTAAACCGAACCGTTATGGGATGATCCGGATCGGACTGTCCGCCGCTGACCGTTACCGGCGTAATAACTTCGGTGTTGACCCGGTAGGTATAGTTGCCGGTACTGAGCTGCGGTGGCGGTTCCGCTGCCGAAAAGCGTACAATGCCAAGCCCGAGCAATGAAATGATAGTGGAATCGGACACACGCTCATCGCTGGAGCCTGTCCATGCGGGATAGCCTAAATCAGATGTACTCAGGAACATGGATAGCGGCAGGTTTTTGTGCGTCAGTGACGCCATTCTGGAGCGCAAATCTCCGCCGACCTGCTCGTCATAAAGCGCGGCTTCCGTCGCTGTCATGGCAACTCGAATGCCGTAATAGGTAAAGTAAGCGATCGGTTCCAGCAGTATTTTGTAATTGCCGTTTGTGAGTGTCGAATAGTTAAAGCCTGTAAGGTTTGCAATACTGCGCAGCACCTGTTCATCGGTAAAATAGCTTTTTATTTCCTCAATACTCGATTGTCCGCTGGCTGAACTGATGATTTTTGGGAGAGACTGCGCCGGATTATAATACTTATAAGACTGTGCGCTTGGGGTCAACGAATGACCGTTTGCGTAGGCCATTTTGCTGACTTTTCCGAAGTGCGCCTCAATGTCATTCGGATGGTTGTTTGTAAAATCAACCGATGCGGAGGCTATCGCGTGGTCGCTTGCCCGGATTACGGTTATCCGTACCCCTTCATCACCCGGATTCCAAAAATTAATATCACTGCCTTTCCCCATCCCGCCACCGCCATGGTCGATATTACCGTCTCCATCAGCGTAGGCGCTGAGCGGAGTAAAAAACGTCAACAGCAAAGCCAGAGAGACAAACATGCTCAATAACCGCTTCATAATCGCCTCCAACATAAAAAAGACGCATGACAAAAGCCATGCGCCTGAATCATTTACTTATTTTTGCTCAGGAAAATCAGTTCATATTGCCAACCTTATTCCCGTTTTCGTACATGTCGCCAGCAGTGCTGCCTGTTCCTCCCGTGTTCGTCACCCAGCCGAAACCGGGCAAATACACTTTCCCGTCCTTTTTCTCCCCACCGGAAGGCTCGGCGGATTTGCCTGTCGAAGTATCCTGCGAACTGTATGTTGGGGGCTTGGACGAATCCGAAGCGTTACCCTGTGTCTGTGGCTTGGAGGAGGGTGCCGACGGCTTGCTCACATCGGGCTGAATTTTCTGATCGGATGCCTCCACCTGTGAGGATGAAGCGGCGGAGGAGGCGGTAGAAGAGCTGCTCTCCGAGCTTACGCTGTCATTATTCACAGCGGCGACCACAACTTCGCTGGAGGAGGTCTTGGACGAGGATATGTCCGCGCTTTTCACATTTTGAGCATTGAACCGATAAGATATTCCGACAATCAAAGCGACACAGACCGCGCCGATTCCGGCGATGGTCAGCATTCGGTTACTTTTATCCGTTAACTTTTTCATGGAGTCAACCTCCTTTTGAAATTCCTTCTCCTGCGTTTTCCTTCTGCTCACACACTATCACAGAAGGCTTCGGAAGTCTACTGAAATCAACAAGATTTTCAGAAAACGGGCATATATTTGCCTCGCACTTTCAGTGTCGCCTTCATAGGCGGCAAAACCTTTCCGCCAAAGCTAACCGGCACCTCCAGCTGAATTATCGCGTCGGCGGTAAATGTCTGGGCATTGTTGCCGCCGGAGGGTGCCAAGGGGGTATTGATGATTTGAACCGAAAGGCCGGAAAGGCGGAATTGCTCCACGCCTTCCGACTCCTTCACATGGATGCCGTTTTCATCCCGTAGCCCCAGGAGCTTATCCAGACGCCCATAAACGTCGCCGGTGTTTACGTTTGCGCTCCATGAAGTGCCGCTTGGCATATACCCTCCGGAATATCCCTCCCGCACGCCATGGTAGACGTTCGCGTAGTTGTCGGTCACGGTTGCGACCACGGCGGACTGCACCGCGTCCCGCACACCGGACGCAATGACGCAAAGCCGCAGGTATTCTGTGACGCCGCACAAAATCATGACCAGCGCGAGCGCGACCGCCACCACGAGGGGGAAGGAAAAGCCGCGCCGGTCTTTTAGAATGAAGATGAGCCTTTTACGCATATTCTTTTCCCTCACTTCCAGTAGACTTCGCTTTTGCCGCTGGCCTGCCCCTTTAGCGTAATCGGGAAGCTGGCGAATCCTCCGAATAGCCCTATATTAACCTGTCCGGTCACCGTGACCGTAAATTCCTGATCAAGAGGAATATTGCCTGTTCGTGACCAGCTGATGGCCGGATTTAAACCTGTCTGTTCTTCCAGTTCCCGTGCCCGCGCGTCGGTTTCCGGGCCGACACGACCTGAAATCTCCGCTTCCCGGCAGAGCTGCGCGGCAAAGGAATCCAACTGATTCTTCTCAATGTAGACGGGAAATACTTTCACCGCCAGAGCGATGACAAGCATGGACACAAGCACCAGCACCGCGACATCTATATAACCCTCCCCGCGCCGGGAGCGCAGTCGTTTCAGCACAGCTTCATCCCCTCCTGCGGAGCGGATGGCCGAACCCCTTGTTCCAGCTCGTAGTTCTGCTCCGCATCCCCTCGGTCGGAAACCGTCCAGAGGACATGCTCCAGTTCCTCGTCTGGCACGCAGTTTTTTTCCTCCACCCACTGATTCCGTACGACCTCCAACGGGTTGCGAAACCGGAGCAGATATTCCATATCTCTGAAATGCCCGGCTCGAAGCGCCTTATACACCGCTTTTGTGGCGGCGATTTCCTCCGCCTTTTCGATAAGAGCTGGGGTGTCGAGACTGAGCCATCCCTGTACAAATGCGTTGTAGTTTTCATCAAGCCGCTGCCTAAGCTCCTGAAAAGTTTTCTGATTATCCATCTTGTTACGGCCGTTATCCCATCTCATATGGAACTGACACGCGTCGTCAATATGTTCGAGTGTTCCCTCAGTGCCGGGTGGAACCGGGGCATAGGGATCTTTCATTTCCATCAAGCGAATACGTGTGCCAAGTGGAAACTGCTCCCGCAAAAATTCCACCCATTTCGGATTCTGTTTCATTTCACAAGCCTCCCATATTTGATAGTTACATTTATTAAGGAAAATTGTCTTGCCTTTACTGGCTGTTGGCGCGTGACTTCAATAAACGCAAAAAAGCCGTCGTACTCTGAATTATCAGAATACGACGGCTTCTATGACCTGAATGCGGGTTCGACTCTGGTCAGTGCTCCAAAATGTCCGAAATATATCTTTAAAACCACAAGGTAAAAAAAGAGGAGGCAAAGCCCCCACAAATGGCGATACCATGCGGCTTGCGCCGCATGGCATCTTTTTTGACCATACTAGTTGGTGCCGGTGGCCGGACTCGAACCGGCACGGTATCGCTACCGGTGGATTTTGAGTCCACTACGTCTGCCAATTCCATCACACCGGCACAACAACGAAGTTTATTATATAATAAAACGGGCAAAAAATCAAGAAAAACCTTTGAATGGAAAAGCTGTGGGACAGGCGCCGCGCATGTCGGTTTCGGCGCCCGTCCCGCAGCAGGTGTTACATATCCGCGAGCATTTTAATGCAGTGCCGCGGGCACGCCTTCGCACATTCTCCGCAGCCGGTGCATTTCGCCGTGTCAACCACCGCGTGGTTGTCGACCACATGGATTGCGTCGAACCGGCATGTCCGTTCGCATTTTTTACAGGCGATGCAGCCGGTTTTACAAATCCGGTTGGTGTCGGCGCCCTTGTCGCAGTTGCTGCACAGCACAACCGCCTGCTGCCAGAACGGCACAAAATGGATCAAATGCTTGGGACAGGCCTGTATGCATTTGGAACAGCCCCTGCAGAGCTTGGGGTCAATCACGGCAAGGCCGTTGCTGACGGTGATTGCGCCGTACTCGCAGGCGCGCATGCAGTCGCCCAGCCCCATGCAGCCGTACTGGCAGCTCGCCACGCCGCCCGCGACAATGGCGGCCCCCGCGCAGGTTCGAATGCCTTCGTAATTCACTTTGTCGCTGGTGAAGTCGTAGCTGCCAAGGCAATGCACCACGGCAACCTTCGTTTCCGTTTCGCCGGCGTCACAGCCAAGATATTCCGAAATGCTCTTGGTAACGGCCGCGCCGCCCACGGGACAAAGGCCGGGTTTGGCTTCCCCGGAGGACAGCGCTTTCGCATAGCCGTCGCAGCCTGAAAAGCCGCATGCGCCGCAGTTTGCGCCGGGCAGCATCGCACGGATTGCTTCCGCCTTCTCATCCTTGGGAACCGCCATTACAATGGAGACGACGGCGAGAATCAGCCCGGCCAGAAGGCCGATTCCGGCCACCAGCAGAACGGGGTTCAGTATTTCGTTCATCTTTGCATCTCCTAACCCAACATGCCTTCCACAAGGCCCTGAAATCCGAGGAACGACACCGCCGTCAGCGAAGCCGCAACCAGCGTGATCGGCAGGCCCCGCAGGGACTTCGGAATATCGTTGTTTTCAATCCTCTCGCGGATTCCCGCGAACAGCACCATCGCGACCAGGAACCCGATGCCGGAACCGAACGCGTTGACCATCGCCTGCACAAAGCCAAAGCTCGCGTCGGCCTGGCCTTTTTCAATGACAAGAACGGTAACGCCCAGCACCGCGCAGTTGGTCGTAATCAGGGGCAGGTAAATGCCCAGCGCGTTGTAAAGGGAGGGGATATATTTCCGGAGAATAATTTCAATCATCTGGACCAGAGCGGCAATAATCAAAATAAAGACAATGGTCTGCAAATATTCCAGGCCGCTCGGCTGCAAAACATAGGTGTAGATCGGCCAGGTCGCGGCGGTGGCAATCACCATTACGACGGTAACGGCCACGCTCATGCCGGTCGCGGTGTCCAGCTTTTTGGAAACGCCGAGAAACGGGCAGATTCCGAGGAACTTGTTCAAAACATAGTTCTCCGTCAGGATGGAAGCCAGAAAAATTGCGATTAATCCTTTAATCATTTCGCGGTTTCCTCCTTTTCATCTTCCTTCTGCGCGGATTGTCCGGCGCAGGCGGCGCTGAACGGGCAGCCCGCGCAGCATCCGAGCTCCGCCGGGGCCCCGCCCTTGCGCTCCGCCAGCTTGTTCGCAACGGCGATCAGCAGGCCGAATACAAAGAATCCGCCGGGCGGCAGCAGGAAAATAATAATGGGGTCGAGAAATCCCGCGGTAACCGGCAGCCCGAACACCGTGCCGGAGCCCAGCAGCTCGCGGATGATGCCCATGGAAAGCAGGGCGGCGGTAAAGCCCGCGCCCATGCCGAGCGCGTCCAGAATTGAGGGAAGAACCTTGTTTTTATTGGCGAACATTTCCGCGCGCCCCAAAATGATGCAGTTCACGACGATCAGCGGCAGGAAAATGCCCAGCGCCGCTTTCAGGTCGGGAGAAAACGCTTCGATCAGCATCTGCACGATGGTGACAAACGCAGCGATCAGCGTAATATAGCAGGGGATGCGGACCCGGTCCGGAATAACCTTTCGGAGCAGGGAAATGGTTGTATTGGAACCGACCAGCACAAAGGTCGTGGCAAGCCCCATGCCGATCGCGTTGTTCGCGGAGGTGCTCAGCGCGAGGGTCGCGCAGGTGCCGAGCACCAGGCGGAGCACCGGATTTTCCTTAATAAGACCTTTGCTGAATTCCTGCCATGGCGTTTTTGCCATTTCAATCACCGCCCTTTACTTTTTGATAGGCTGCCAGCGCCTGGTTGACACAGCTTGTCACCGCTTTGCTGGTGATGGTCGCGCCGGTCAGGGCTTCGATCTGGCCGCTTTTCGCCGTGCCGGATTTAATGACGGTAAACCCGTTCTGCGGAACCGCCTGCTTGTACTGGTCGCGAAAGCTGTCTTTTTCCGCGTTCAGGCCAAGGCCCGGCGTGTCGTTACTGCTTAAAATCACAACGCCCGTGACTTTTCCCGCCTTGCTGACACCGGTCATTACGCTGATGTCGCCGCCGTAGCTTTTCGATTTGGTGGTAAAAACGTAACCGACCACTTTGCCGCCGTTTTTTCCGACCGCATAGGCATTGTCCTTCGTTTCAAAGCTGGTGGCTTCGGTCAGCACCATTTTCTGGGACTGTGCTTCCGACTGCCGCTTGATCTGCTCCGCCTGATTTTTGGTCAGCTGATGCGTCAGCGCCAAAAGCAGCGTCATGACAAAGCAAATCACAAACAGGGTCAGCGCCGGACGGGCGACTTCCTTTACGTTCAGCTTCATTGCTTCGCACGCTCCTTTCCAAACGCCCTCGGACGCGTCAGCCGCTCAATATGGGGCACCATGATGTTCATCAGGATGATGGAGAAGGAAACGCCTTCCGGCAGCGCGCCGTAAATACGGATCAGCATCGTGATGATTCCGGCGCCGACCGCGTAAACAATTTTTCCCCTGAACGTGATCGGCGAGGTCGCGTAGTCGGTCGCCATAAAGATCGCCCCGAGCAGAAGACCGCCGGCCAGCACGTCGAACGCGACATTGCGCCCGGCAATCAGCGAAATCAACGCCGCCGTTCCGACATAACAGACCGGAATCACGGGGCTGATCACCTTCCGCAGCACCAGGTAAACGCCGCCCAGAATCAGGGCAACGGAGCAGGTTTCGCCAAGGCAGCCCGCGCGCACACCGACAAACATGTTGAGCAGGGTGGGCATGGTGCCGTCCGCGCCGGTTTTCAGAATATTCAGCGGGGAGGCCGTCGTCATGGCGTCCGTTTGATGCAGGTAATAGAACGGGACCGCCCATGTGCTCATCTGCGAGGGGAAGGACGACATCAGAATGATTCTGGCCGTCAGCGCGGGGTTGACGAAGTTCTGGCCGATGCCGCCGAACATCTGCTTAACCACGACGATCGCCGCAACGCCGCCGAAGGCGAGCGCGAAGGGATTGATCCCGACGGGCACGTTGAAGGCGAGCAGAATGCCGGTCACCACCGCGCTCAGGTCGCCGATGGTATTTTCACGCTTCATAATCCTGCGCGAGATATATTCGCTGGCCACACAGGTGAAAACGGACACCGCGATCAGGAAAAGCGCCTGCGGCCCGAAAAGGATGACAGCGGCGATGACGGAGGGAAACAGCGCGGCAATCACGTCGAGCATGATTTTCCGTGTGGTAATTCCGCTCCTGAAATGCGGGGAGGAAGATACGATCAGTTTATCCGCCATTATTTTTTACCTCCTGCTTTTACCATTGCCTTGCCCAGGCGGATGGCCTGCACCAGCGGCCTTCCCGCGGGGCAGTTGAACACGCAGGTGCCGCATTCCATGCAGTCCATCACGTCATATTCGATCAGCTTTGGAACGTTTTTCGCATTGGAAAACTGCTCCAGCTGCGTGGGAATCAGCTGCATGGGGCAGCCCGAAACGCAGCGGCCGCAGCGGATGCAGGCCGTGGGCTCGTCCAGGCGCGCTTCCGCTTCGTCGAACGCCAGAATCCCGTTGTTCTGCTTTAAGATCGGCAGCTGGTCGCTGGCAAGGGCAAGCCCCATCATCGGGCCGCCCATCAGCATTTTTTTCGGTTCGGTTTTGTAGCCGCCGGTGAACGCGATCACGTCGGCTATTTTCGTGCCGATGGGATCGATCACGTTCTGCGGGTTCGCAATCGCGGAGCCGTCGATCGTAACGCGCTTGTTCACCAGCGGAACACCGGTTTTGATGTATTTGGCAAGAAACGCGACCGAGGTGACATTCATGACAAGGCAGCCGACGTCCGCCGGCAGCTTACCGATGGGGATTTCACGGTCGGTGCAGGCCTTGACCAGCACCTTTTCCGCGCCCTGCGGGTAGCGCGCGCGCAGGGCCAGCACACGCACACGGTCCTCCGGGTCCCTTTCCGGGTTGTCCGCGATCTTTTTCAGCTCCGCAATCACGTCCGGCTTGTTGTTTTCCACCGCGATGATCACGCGATCCACGTGCAGCAGGTCGCGTATCATGTACACGCCGGAGAGCACCGCCCAGGAGTCCTCCAGGGCCTCCCTGTGGTCCGCGGTAATGTAGGGCTCGCATTCCGCCACGTTCACGATCAGGGTGTCGATGTGCTTTCCCTCCGGTATTTTCAGCTTGACATGCGCCGGGAACCCCGCGCCGCCCAGCCCGACCAGGCCCGATTCCCTCGCCGCGGCGACAAGGTCTTCCGCCGTTTCCACCACGGGCGGCCTGATGCCGGAAAAGGGCGTCATCTGCCCGTCCGAATCGATCACCAGAGCATCGGTGTACTGTCCGCCGGGCAGCATGACTTTTCTGACCGCGCTGACTTTCCCGGAAACGCTCGCATGAATCGGCGCGCTGACAAACGCCTTGCTGTCGGCAATCTTCTGCCCGACCGCCACGGCGTCGCCCACCTTGACCAGCGGCGCGCAGGGCGCGCCGACATGCTGCTGCATCGGCAGCACCACCTGAGCCGGAGGCGGCATAACGGCGGATTCTATGTGGGCGGTGTTCTTTTTATGGGGAACATCCGCACCGCCGTGCGTTCTGAATGGAACAGCTGGAAAATTCAATTCCATAAGTTCATCCTCCAATCCTTACTGTGACTACTGAAAATTTATAATAAACGGCAAAAACGGGGCCGGGAAACGGCAAACACCCCTCAGGACAAGCTCATTTTCCTGCCAGGGTATACAGCGTCTCCGTGATGCGGAACCTGTCCTTGATGCCGTCGGTCACATACACCCGGCAGCCGCTGTCGATAAAAATACCCTCGGCGTTGTACTGTTTCAGCAAAGCGGTCCCCTTTTCGCGGCCGAGGATAAAACAGGCGGTGGAAAGCGCGTCGCTCAGCGCGCCGCTGCTGCAGACGACCGTGACGGAAATCAAGCCGTTGTTTTCCGGGTATCCTGTCTTCGGGTTCAGAAGATGGTGGTACAAAACGCCGTTTTTTGTAAAATTCTTCTCATAAGGGCCGGACGTGGAAACAAATCCGGAGGCCAGGCTGATGGTCCCCATGGCGACGCTGTTCGTTTCGCTGCTTTTGGGGTCGCGCACGGCGATATTCCACTGGGACCCGTTCTGCTTCGTTCCGTAAACGCCGACGCTGCCGCCCACAGCGATGATCGCGCTCTGCGCGCCCGCGCTGCGGTAAGCCGCCACGGCCTCGTCGCAGGCCGCCCCTTTCCCAATCGCGCCGAGGTCCACCGCCATGTAGTGATATTTCAGCGACGCGCTGGATTTCTTCGTGTCGATGCGGAGGTTTTTGTAATTGACATAGGAAAGGTATTTCTTGATATCGGCGGCATCGGGCACATGCTGGTTTTCTCCCCCGAAATCCCACAGGGAAGTGATCGGCAGGATGGTGGGGTCAAAGGCCCCGTTGGATTTTTCGGCCACATCCAGGCTTGTTTGCAGCAGCGCGATGGTTTTCGCGTCCAGAGTGGTCCACACCGACCCGGACGCGGCGTTCAGCTTTGCAATGTCGGAATCGTCGATCCGCCACGAGATCAGATCCTCCAGCTGCCCGATGCTTTTCGCCGCGGCGGTCGCGGCAGCTTCGCGGTTTTTGCCGTAAACGGTCTGCTGCACATAGGTGCCCATGGCATAATTAGTGCATTCGTAGCTTTGCATATTCTGCCCATAACGGACCCAGAGGAAAATCAGGGCGGCGACGATGACCGCCAATACCGCGCAAAGCAGAATCACCAGTTTCTTGTTTTTTATCATGTATCCTCCCCATGCAAACACAGCGGAACTTTACAGAATTCCCGCAAAGATAAAGCGTGAACCATATGTAACAAATATTATATCATGATTTGTATGAAAGTCCAGTCAGGCCGACAATTTCAGACGTTTTTTGTGTATAAAAGTGCTGATATCGCACCGTTCGGCCCCAAATTCCGGAAGAAACAGGATCGCTTTCCGGGAATCCCGGCCGTGCGGCGGGCAGGAAAAAGCGGCGTCAGTTTCCGGTTGACGCCGCTTTTTTGACGCTGTTTGAAACATGTTCCGAAGGGCCGCCGGTCAGTTTCCGCGCCCGGAACCGGATTCCGGCTTTTCGGCAAGCCGCTCCGCCAGCGATTGGTCCGGCGTGACATAAAGCGTTTTCTGGTTCACGTAAATCACCATGCCGGGCTTCGCGCCCTGCGGCTTGCTCACATGCCGCACCTCGGTGTAATCCACCGGAACGCGGGAGGAAGCCCGGCCCCGGCTGTGGAACGCCGCGAGCATGGCCGCCTGTTCCAGCGCGGTCTGCGTGGGTTCCCTGCCCTGCGTCAGCAGAATCGTGTGCGAGCCGGGAATGTTTTTGGTGTGGAACCACAGGTCGCGGTTTCCGGCCTGCTTCATGGTCAGACGGTCGTTCTGGCGGTTGTTCCGGCCGACCAGAATGCGGAAGCCGTCGGAGGAAACGTACGCGAGCGGCTGCGACGCGGCGGGCGGCTTCTGTTTGCCGCGCGCCGCGCGGACGTACCCCTGCTCCGTCAGCTCCATGCGGATTTCCGCCAGGTCGTGCTCCGTTTCCGCGCGGCTGAGCTCTTCAAACACCGTATCGATATAGGAAAGCTCCTGCTGCGCCTGCTCGATCTGCTGCGTGAGCATCTCCTCCGCCTTGCGCGCCTTATGGTACCGCTTGTAATACCGCTGCGCGTTCTGCGCCGGCGTGAGCGCCGGGTCCAGCCTGATCCGGAGCAGCGGCAGCGACTCGTCGTAAAAATTTTCAAGCTCCGCGAACTCCTGCCCTTTTTGCAGGCGGTAGAGGTTGGCGTTCAGCAATTCGCCGCTGACGCGGAGCGTTTCCCGTTCGGCGCACTGCTTGAGTTCGGCGCGCTGCAAATTGATTTTCCGGCTCAGGCGCTCCGAAGCGTTCGTCAAAACCCGCAGCAGGTCCTGCGAACGCACGCGCATCCGCTCCATGCGGTCGCGCTCCTGATAAAACGCGTCGAGCAGCTCCGAAAAGCTTTCTTTTTTGCTGACCAGGGCGGTCAGGCCGTACTGTTCGATAAAGAGGAAGGAAAAATCCATCGGCTTTTTCGCGGGGCTTGTCACCAGATACGGCTGCCCGCCGACCGCAAGGACGGTTTCCCTCAGCCGGTTTATAAAGAAACGGAGCCGTTCGTACTGTTCCCCCGTCATGGCATGGACCGTAAGGTCGTTCCCGCGCCCGGTCAGGTGCTGGATTTCACGGCAGACAATGGGCGAAACCCCCTGCAGCGTGCAGAGCAGGGCTTTGGAAAGCTCCATGTCGCCGGGAAGTGCGCGGATGCGCGCCACGGCTTCGTCCGCGGAAGCTTCCAGCAGGCAGAGCTTGTCCTGCGGCGGCGGCAGCCGGTACTTCAGCCCCGGCAGCACAAGGCGTTCCGAAGACATTTCCGCGTCCACGCGCTTGAGCGCGTCGATGATTTCGCCTTCCCCGCCGACAAAAATGATATTGCTGTAACGCCCCATGATCTCCATGACCAGCGTGAGGCGGACCGGGTCGCCCAGCTCGTTCACCGCGTCAAAGTCCAGAAAAAGCACGCGCTCCAGGCCCGGCTGCCGGACCCCGGCAAGCCGCGCGCCCGAAAGCCGTTTGCGCAGCAGCATGCAGAGCATGGGCGGCACCTTGGGGTTTTCAGGCACATAGCGGGTAAAATGGATGCGGGCGCTGTTCGCGCGCGCGGAAAGCAGCAGCTTGTAATGTTCCGTGCGGGTGCGCAGCGCCAGTACCATTTCCTCGCGGTTCGGCTGGTAAATCTTTTCGACCTTTCCGCCGACCGCACAGGTTTCGATTTCTTTTTTCAGATGTCGTAAAAACGCTCCGTCAAGAGCCATTTGATTTCCTCCCGAATAAGGTGGTATGTCACAGATATTTTGCCGGGCTGTGCATCCGCTGTGATTTCAAAAACCGCAGTTCCGGAAACTGAAGGGCAAGGCGGTTCAAAAGCGGAAGAATCACGACGTCCTCCGTGTAGAAATGCCCC
Organism: Clostridiales bacterium; assembly: GCA_012517675.1. Lineage (GTDB taxonomy): Bacteria > Bacillota > Clostridia > Oscillospirales > Acutalibacteraceae > Caproiciproducens. The sequence continues at coordinate 12,277 of JAAYUL010000115.1, forward strand.
GCGTCGACCATAGTGATCCCCATCGCCTCCGCGTCGAGCAGAATACTGTGCTTGCTCTCCCCGGTCACAAACGCCTGGCACCCGGCCTGCGCCGCGGCGTACACCAAATCCGCCCCGCCGCCGCTGCACAGGCCGACCCTGGTGACGGCCTGCCCGCCGTCCGTAAAGCGAAGGCCGTCGCAGTGAAGCACGGTTTTGACAAACTGGGCGAACTCCCGCGGGGAATAGGGCCGCACAAGGCTGCCGCAAAGCGCTTCCGGCAGGCCGCTGTTTTCATACTCCTTCAGCATGGCCACCTGGGAAAGCTGCAGCCGTTCCGCAAGGCAGGAGTTTACCCCGCCCTGCGCCATGTCGAGGTTCGTATGCGCGCAGACGGCGGAAATGCCATAGCTTGCGAGCAGATACGGCGCGCTTTTTGCAGAGAGCTGCTTGAGCGGATGGAAGATCACCGGATGATGGCTGACAATCAGCTGAGCGCCCAGCTCCATCGCCTCCTGGACGACCGGCGGCGTAATGTCCAGCGAAAGCAGGACGGTCTGCACCGGCGAATCGGGGCTGCCGACCAGCAGCCCGGGATTGTCAAAGCTCATCGCGGTGTGAAAGGGCGCGAAAGCGTCGATCTGTTGATAAATTTCACCTACCGTTACCATTCGATTCCCTCTTTTCCAGCATTTCATTTAATTCGGACAGCAAGCATCCCGCGGCGGCCGCTTCCGCTTCCCTTCCGGAACGCTTCAGTCCCGCCTCCCGCTTTTTCAGGGAGCGGATCTTCATGCGGAGATAGGCGCGGTTGTCCTCGTTTTCCGCGTCCAGCCCGCCGATATAGGGGTACAGCCCGCCCGCCGAAACGGATTCCGGGCTGTACCGCGCCAAAATCACGGAGTAGACGCGGCCGTCTTCGACCACCGCCTGCTCGCGCACAATCGCAAAGCCCTGCCGCGCCAGATAAACGCGCAGCTCCTTTGCGGAGGTCATCGGCTGCAGGATCAGATGCTTCCCGGCGTCCTTCAGCCACGGTGCCTCCGAAATGATGCGGATCATCATTTCTCCGCCCATTCCCGCGATCACAATATCGTCCGCTTCCGCCGGGGAAACGGCGTTCAATCCGTCGGACAGGCGCGCGGCCACTTGGCTGTGCACACGATAGCGCTCAATATTGCCCCGCGCTTTTTCCAGCGGGCCGGGCCTCACATCCGCCGCCACGGCGCGTGATATCAACCCCCGGCGCGCCAGCCAGATGGGCAGGTACCCGTGGTCCGTGCCGATGTCGGCCAGAGCGGCGCCCTCGCGCACCATGGAAGCGCACAGCCGCAGCCGGCCGCCCAGCGCAAACAGAGGATGGGAATCCATCGCCTACACCCCGCTTTTCTGCTGTTCCGCCAAACAGGAGGTATGTCTGGAGGCCGCCACCGTCCCCACCTGGGTCGCGGTGAGGAATACAAGGGAGAGCGCCTGCCACAGCATGCTCCCGCCGCTCAGCCGGTCAACCAGCAAAATCAGGAATATGCCGAAGCAGCGGCCGGAAGCCAGGTACATCTCCTTCTGGGCAAAAAGCTCCGGCCGCAGATTTCTGGCTTCCGGCACGATTTGCAGAACGTCCAAAAAATTCCCGAAGGAAGAATTCAGAATAAAACCGGCAAAAAACGAGTTGACGACCGTGAACACAACCAGCTCCGCCGGGCTGACGGCAAAGACATTGACCACGCTGAAGGCAAACAGAACGCCCACCGCAACCTCCATGTAGCGAATCCGATTGGAACCGTTGACATGCTTGCTGATCATCCAGAACGACAGGATGGAAACGCCGGAGGACAAAAAGGTATTGAACCCAATCAGGAACTCGCTTTTGATCAGATGGTACAGAAGGACGCTGAGGATAAAGCCGAAGGCCCCCTCCCGAATCCCCTTGCAGGCCTCGCTGAGCAGGGCAAACCGAAGCGCTTTCCGGCGGCGAATCAGCAGGAACGCCTGTTTATGGCGCACGGTGCTTCTCTCCGAAGCCGGTTTCGGTAGCCGGACGGCGCCGATCGCCGTTATAATTCCGATCAGAAAAGCAAGCCCGAACACCACATTGTAGCCAAGGATCCCGCCCAGCACGGAAATCATCGCGCCCGCGAAAAGCGGGATGACGACATTGACGCCGGAACTCATGATGCTGATAATCGCCATGCCGCTGTCCCGGTTCTGCAGGTTCGTGTATTCGGTCAGCAGCTGGCTGTAGCTCATCCAGTAAAAAGCGCCCGCCAGGCCGCTTGTCACCCCAAGCAAAACCACATAGGCCGCGGCGTGCGTGCCGTACAAAATCAACTGAAAATATAAAAGATTAAAGCCGACGATCCCGATGACGGAAACAACGCCGGCGTTCAGCCAATGGATCACGGCGGCTGAAATCAGCATGCCGACCGCGGTGCCGGCGTAACCCAGAACATTGTAAATCAGGACGACATCCATCGTGCTGGTCTGGCTCATCAGAAACGTGTTGATAAACACACCGGGCAGCCCGGTAAAAATCATAAAGCCGGTGTGCACCAATAAAAAGCGGTAATAAATCCGGTCCAGGGAATCCCCGCCCACCATACTGCGCGCGCGCGCTGCAAACTTTGTAAACTTTGACATAAATCTCCACACTTAACAGCCGCCCGACAATCGCTTGCCGGACGGCTGCATTCAAACTCGGCTCACACGCCGGCAGTATTCTGCTGCGGATTTATCACCGCGCTTTTTCCATGTGCTCGTTCAGCTTTTTCACCAGCTCGTCCACACTGACGCCGTGAACCATGCACGCCTGCTCCAGCGTTTCGCCGCGGGAAGCGGGGCAGCCCAGGCAGTGCATGCCCATTTCCATAAAGAAAGGCGCCGTAGTGCGGTCCATATCAAGAATATCGCCGATCATTGTATCTTTGGTAATCGCGGCCATTCAACAGTCCTCCAGAATTTAAAATATTTGCCTTTATTATAATACCCGGCGAAACGCATTGCAATACTTATCTGAAAAGACGTCCGCACAAAAAGCAGCGCCCCGGCAGAACCGGGGCGCTGGTGTGAACAAGAAAATATATTGCTTATTCTTCCCTCATCTTTGCAAAGCACTCGCTGCAGTATACAGGGCGGTCTTCACGCGGTTTAAAGGGGACCTTTGCTTCTTTGCCGCAGCTGGCGCAAATTGCGGTGTACATTTCACGCTCCGGCTTTGCGGAATTCTTGCGCGCATCGCGGCAGGCTTTGCATCTCTGGGGTTCGTTCACGAAACCCTTGGATGCGTAAAATTCCTGTTCCCCGGCAGTGAATACAAATTCAGCGCCGCATTCCTTGCAGATGAGAGTCTTGTCTTCGTACATTTGATTTACCTCGCTTTATGGATTAAAGATATTTGCCCTTAGACGGATTTGCACCGCCGCCTTTGATTACCAACGCTCTACTTAAGCTACCCGGGCATATTTCAGTTTATGGTTTAAAAAGTTTTTTCAGCTTAAGCCGAACACGCTGCAGAGCATTGTCCGCCGCCTTGCAGGTAATCCCAAGCTTCGATGAAATTTCGCTGTAACTGCATCCGCCGACATAAAGCATGAGGACGTTCTGTTCCAGTTTGGACAACGACCGCTCCATACGGTGCCGCATCAGTTCAAGATTTTCATTGTCGATCAGCACGGTTTCCGGATTCGACGCCGTATCGGTCACGTCTGTTTCCGGGCTGTAATCGCTCAGGGAAACAAAATGCTGAAGCGGAAGATTTTTTTGACTTGCGGCCTTACGGCACGCCATGACCATGCTGTTGCCGATGCAAACGCCCGCATAGGTTTTAAAGCTGGCCCCTGCGTCGGGATTGTAGGTCCTGGCCGCATTCAAAAGGCCCACCAGCCCCTCCTGGGACAAATCGTCCGTTTCCAGCATTCCGCCCCTGAAACGGGACGCCTTGGAACGAATCATCGCAAGATACCGCGCCGTCAGTTCAACAAACGCATCCGGCTCTCCCCGGCTGACAAGCTCCGCCAGCTCTCTGTCGGAACACTGCGCCATTTGCTGCAAACGGTTTTCTTCAGGCAAGCCTAACACCTCATGGACATCAGTCAAAATCTAATGTTTATCATACAGCATTTTTTTGATTAAGTCAACAAATATTTATTCGCTCTTATTTAATATTTGTTTTATTTGGTCAAAATTCGTTTAAATCGGACAATTTACGGCAGAATTGTCCGATTTTTTATTTGTTTTGTTTGAAAAAACAGGGAAATTCCCTTTCTAAATATCTTGAATAACAAAATAAATTTTAAAAGGAACGCGTCACATTGTGAAGCCATTTGTCCTTTTTGAAACGCCACAGACAAATAATGACCTTGAGCAGCTCGTCGCAGGACATGCAGATGTAAACAAACGGAGGGGCAAAATGAAGCACATAGCCGGCCGTCAGCCCCACCGGAAGGGAAACCAGCCAGAGCGTTCCCACGTCGATCAGCATCGCCGCGCGGGTATCCCCGCCGGAACGCATGATGCCCACGATATTCATCGCGCTGATGGACTGCAAAAACACAAACGTCCCGGCGCCGTACAGCATAATGCGGACATATTGCTCCGTGAGCGGCGTCATGCTGAACACCCCGGCGGAAACCGACACATTCCCGATAACCAGCACCAGAAAGGAAGAGATCAACCCCAGCCCCCCGCTCAGCAGCACAAAGGTGGAAGCCTCTCTTTTGGCCCCCTCCTCATCGCCCGCCCCGATCTTTTTGCCGAGCAGAACGGTGGCCGAATCGCAGACGCCGAAAATCAGCACCGTGGTCAGCCGCTGCACCACGCTGACAATGTTGGCGGCGGCGGTCGCGTATTTGCCGAGGTTGCCGAGAATCGCCGCCTGGACGGAAATCCCGGCGCCCCAGAGCGACTCGTTCAGAATCACCGGCCCGCTGTACCGGAAATAATCGCGAAGCA
>JAAYUL010000010.1 GCA_012517675.1 Clostridiales bacterium
AGGGTTCCAGGGGCATGAAGGGCGCGATTGAAAAAGCGGACGAGCTTGCGAAGGAAATTCCGAATTCCTATATTCCCGGTCAGTTTACCAATCCGGCCAACCCGGCCGTTCACCGCGCGACCACCGGGCCGGAAATCTGGAACGGCACCGAAGGCAGGGTCGACATTTTTGTCGCCGGAATCGGCACGGGCGGCACCGTCACCGGCGTGGGGGAAGCGCTGAAGGAAAGGAACCCGAAGGTGAAGATCGTCGGCGTGGAGCCCGCTTCTTCCCCCGCAATTTCGCAGGGCAAAGCAGGCCCGCACAAAATTCAGGGGATCGGCGCCGGCTTTATTCCGAAAACGCTGAACACCAAGATTCTGGATGAGGTTATTCCCGTGGAGGACGAAGACGCGCTGGCGACCACGAAGGCTCTTGCCAGGACCGAGGGGCTTCTGGTGGGAATTTCCTCCGGCGCGGCGGTTTATGCGGCGGCACAGCTTGCAAAGCGCCCGGAAAACAAGGGCAAGCTGATTGTTGCGCTTCTGCCCGATTCGGGCGAGCGCTACCTTTCCACCGGCGTTTTCGACTGAAGGCTGCTTTCAATAAAGGACGGAGAGCCGTGCAAAGCGGGCCCCGGCGGATGGTGTATGCCTGCCGGGGCCTTTTCACAGGTGATTTTGGCATGAAACAGGAATTTGCATCCGGACATGGGACAAATTTTATTGTTCCGTATCAGCGATATGAATTTTGAAATTATTCTGTTGAATCATAGAAAAATCGGGTGTTAATCACAGGATTTTCACAATTATATCTTAAAATAGGGCATAGTATGGTTTAAGGTAATAGAAAAGGTAAACGGGGGATGGAAGATGTATCGCATTTTAGTGGTGGATGACGAGGAAAAAATCAGGGAGCTGATTAAGAAATACGCGGTGTTCGAGGGTCACACCGTGACGGAGGCGGCCGACGGCATGGAGGCGGTCCGCATCTGCCGAAGCCATCCGAACGATTTTGATATTATTATCATGGATGTCATGATGCCGGAGCTGGACGGGTTTTCCGCCGTGAAGGAAATCCGCAAGGACTGCGCGACGCCGGTGCTGATGCTGAGCGCGCGCGGTGAGGAATACGATAAAATTCACGGCTTTGAACTGGGAATCGACGATTACGTGGTCAAGCCGTTTTCCCCGAAGGAGCTGATGATGCGGGTCAACGCCATCATCAAGCGTGCGAGCGCGGCCGGTGAGGAGAATAAAAAGGAGGGCGTCCGCTTTGAGGGCCTGACCATTGACTTTACCGGAAGAATCGTAACGGTGGACGGGGAAAAGGTGGAGCTTTCCCCGAAGGAATACGATTTGCTGTTTTACCTGGTCAGCAATAAAAACATCGCGCTGACGCGCGAAAAACTGATCACCAATGTGTGGGGCTACGATTTTTACGGCGACGACCGGACGCTCGACACGCACATCAAGCTGCTGCGCAAAAGTCTGCGCGATTACAGCAAGTTCATTGTAACGCTGAGGGGGGTCGGCTACCGCTTTGAAACGGAAATTTCAATTTAAAAGCATCAGCATCAAATGGCGGGTCTTCGGGTATTTCAGCGCGTTTACCGCGGTGATCCTGATTTTGCTGTGGGTGTTTCAGGTCGTGTTTCTGGACGATTTTTATAAGGCGATCAAAATCCGTGAAATGCAGAGCTCGGCACAGACGCTTGTCAAAAATATTGATTCCAGCGACTTTGCCACCACCATGCAGAACATCGCGCAGAATACGCAGATGTCCATTATGGTCAGCAATGCGGACGGGAACATGCTTTACGAGGAGACCACACAGCAGAACGGCATTTTTCAGATGCTGAACACAAGAATATTGGCGCAGCTTTATGCGGCCGTTCAGAATGAACCGAATAAAACGCTGTTCCAGCGGTCGGACACCGATCAGGACGACAGCAGCCAGGAAAGCCGTGAACAGCTGGTGCACCCGCGAAAGCTGGTTTCCATGGTGTATGCGCAGATTATCACGCGCACGGACGGCAGCAGCGTGATGATCCTGCTGAATTCCACCGTTTCGCCGGTGGACGCCACGGTGAACACGCTGCGGGTACAGCTGATGTACATTACCGGAATCATGCTGGTTTTGGCGCTGGTCCTGGCGCTGATTCTGGCCAAACATATTTCCCGACCCATTATCCGCATCAATTCCACCGCCAGGGCGTTCGGTGAAGGAAATTACAGTGTGTTCTTTGAGGAGAACGGTTACCGCGAGGTCGCGGAGCTGGCGCACACGCTGAACTATGCCGCGGTAGAGCTGAACAAAACGGAAACGCTCCGCCGCGACCTGATTGCCAACGTTTCGCACGACCTGCGCACCCCGCTCACCATGATTACGGGCTACAGCGAGGTGATGCGCGACCTGCCCGGGGAAAACACACCGGAAAATGTACAGATCATTATTGACGAGGCGACCCGGCTGACCACGCTGGTCAACGACATGCTGGACCTCTCCAAGCTGCAGTCGGGCACCCAGCCGTTCTCAAGGACCGACTTCAATCTGACACAGAGCATCCGCACCATCCTGCTGCGCTACTCCAAGCTGACGGATTACGACATCACATTTGACGCGGGCGAGGACATCACCGTGAACGCGGACGAGCTGAAAATTTCGCAGGTGGTTTACAATCTGGTAAACAATGCGATCACCTACACGGGGGCGGACAAGAGGGTTGCGATCCGCCAGCTGGCGTCGGGCGGAAAGGTACGCATCGAAGTGAGCGACACCGGCGAGGGAATCCCGCAGGATAAACTCATGGATATCTGGGACCGCTACTACAAGGTGGACAAAGCGCATAAGCGCGCGCAGATCGGAACGGGCCTCGGCCTTTCCATTGTCAAAACGATTCTCGACATGCACGGCGGCGCTTACGGCGTGCGCAGCCGCGAGGGCAGCGGCAGCACGTTCTGGTTTGAACTGAACGTTGTAACGCCGAAACTGGAATCTTAACCGGCGGCGCCGTAATTTCTTCTGTTTTCCGCAGGGACAATATGGTATAATAAAAACAGGATCAACCCCTTCCGGTTTTCCGCCGTTTCGGACGCGGCGCCGGAAGAGGGGTTCAAACGGATTTTTCCAAATAAACCGTCAGGGGTGATACTATGAAACTTTCCGTGATCGGGTGCGGGCGCTGGGGAAGCTTTTTGGCCTGGTACCTGGACCGCCTGAACCATGAAGTTGTCCTTTACGGCCGTGAGAGTTCTGAAAAATTCGCGCAGCTGCGCGCAACGCGCACAAACGGGCTGATCCGTCTGGCGGACTCCGTCCGCCTGACCAGCAGCCTGGAAGAGGCGGTTTCCTTCGCGGAAACGCTGATTCTTTCCATCGGCGCGCAGAATCTGCGCGGGCTGATGAAGCAGCTCAGCCAGTTGGATCTTTCGGGGAAAACGATCGTACTCTGCATGAAGGGGATCGAAGCCGACACCGGCAAGCGCCTTACTCAGATTGTGGAAGAGTATGAGCCGCAGGTCCCCGTGGCCATCTGGGTGGGGCCGGGCCATGTGCAGTATTTTACGCGCGGCATTCCGAATTGTATGGTGATCGACAGCAAAAGCATGAAAACGAAAGAATACCTGGTCGAGGCCTTCGCCGGCGACCTGATCCGCTTTTATTACGGAACGGACCTTCTGGGCAACGAGGTGGGGGCCGCTTCCAAGAACGTGATCGGAATTGCGGCCGGCATGCTGGACGGCCTGAACAAAACCGCCCTCAAGGGCGCGCTGATGTCCCGCGGGACAAGGGAAATCGCGCGGCTGATCCACGCCATGGGGGGCAACGAGCTCACCGCTTACGGGCTGGCGCATCTTGGCGATTACGAAGCCACGGTGTTTTCCGAATTCAGCCACAACCGCAGGTTCGGCGAGGTGTTTGTAACCGGCGGCCGCTACGGCGAGCTGGCGGAGGGCGTCGCCACCACCACCGCTCTGCTTCGGCTTGGGCGGGAATACAAGGTCGAGCTGCCGATCTGCCAGGCGGTCAATGCGGTGGTTCACGAAAAAAAAGATCCGAACGATGTTTTATCCGACCTGTTTTTGCGCAGTCTAAAGAGGGAATTCTGAGGCCGGCGCCCGATAAAATAATGTTGACAAAATTAGTCCATAATCTTACAATAGGATTGCTGGTCTAATGTTAGAAAGGAAATGCGGGCACGCGGTTCCTTTTAAGAAAAGGATGGTTGAAATGAGCGAAGAAAACTGCACACATGACTGCAGTTCCTGCGGGGAAGATTGTCCCTCGCGCAAAACAAATCCGGAGGATTTTCTGGAAAAGCCAAATTCAATGAGTAAAATCGGCAAGGTCATCGGCGTTGTCAGCGGAAAAGGCGGCGTGGGAAAGAGCATGGTGACTTCCATGCTCGCCGTGCTGCTCAGCCGCCGCGGCAGCCATACCGCCGTGCTGGACGCCGACGTCACCGGCCCTTCAATTCCGAAGGCGTTTGGATTAAAGCAAAAAGCCATGGGCAGCGAGCTCGGCCTGCTCCCGGTCAGAACGAGCACGGGAATCGACGTGATGTCCGCCAACCTTCTGCTGGACGACGAGACCGCGCCGGTGATATGGCGCGGCCCCATGATTGCGAACATGGTCAAGCAGTTCTGGACGGACGTCATCTGGAACGATGTCGATTATCTTTTTGTCGATATGCCTCCCGGAACCGGCGACGTTCCGCTGACGGTGTTCCAGTCCATTCCGCTGGACGGGATCCTGATCGTGACATCCCCGCAGGAGCTGGTTTCCATGATTGTGGCGAAGGCGGTCAACATGGCGAAGATGATGAATGTGCCGATTATCGGTATTATTGAAAACATGAGCTATGTCAAATGCCCCGACTGCGGCAAGGTAATCCAGGTGTTCGGCGAAAGCCATGTGGATGAAATTGCGGCAAAATTCGGGCTGAAGGTGCTCGGCAAGTGCCCGTTTGACCCCGACCTGGCAAAGAATTTCGACGTCGGCCTGGCGGAGCTTGCGAACGCCGCATACCTTGACCCGGCCGCGGATGCCGTGGAACAGTTTGAAAAACCGTCAAAATCCGAATAAATACGATCGATCAAACGGAAGCCGGACGAAAGCCCGGCTTCCGTTTTTGTGCGGTCGGAATCAACGGCATTTGTTCGGCGGGCGGTGCTTTTCCCGCCCTTGCCGGAAAGACACCCCCCTGCCCGGATTTTCTTCCGAACAGGGCGGAAAATCAGAAAAAGCAAAAAGTGTATTGACTTTTAAAAATAACTTACTATAATAACAATTAAGCTTATTAACTATTTATGTACAAACATAATCACGGAGAAATGGAGGAAACGGGTAAGAATGGAACAGAACCAGAAGGAGCTGCTTTGGAGCGCCATGCACCGCCTGAAAAAATCACAGGCATGGCCCCCGCGGCTTTCCGGCGTTTCAAGGGGCGAGTTTTTCATGCTGCATCAGGTTGCCCGCCTGGAGCGGAAGAAGGACGGCAAAGCGCCCGGCGGAAAGATCAGCGACCTGAGCGCGGCAACCGAAATGAGCAAACCCGCGGTTTCACAGATGCTGAATTCGCTCGAAGACAAGGGCCTGGTGGAGCGCATCATGACCAAAAGCGACCGCCGGGTCGTTTATGTAAGGCTGACGGAAAAGGGAAGGGAGCGGCTTGACGCCACCGCAAGGCAGATGAACGAGCTGCTGGACCGGGTGGTGAAAGAGCTCGGTCCGGAGGATACGGAGGAGCTTACTCGTCTCTTCATCAAGCTCTATCAGATTATGGAAAAAATGAAAACCGAAACCGCGGAAACCTCAGACTGACGAAAGGAACCGAAATGATATGATAAAACTGGCAAAATACCTGAAACCTTTCGCCCTGGCGATTCTGGTTTCATTCGTCCTGCTGTTCGGCCAGGCAATGGCCGACCTGAATCTGCCGAACTATATGTCCGACATTGTAAACGTCGGCATTCAGCAGAGCGGAATTGAAACCGCCGCGCCGGAGGCAATCAGCGCCAAAGGCATGACCGTGATGCAATATTTCATGACGGACAGCGAAAAAAAAGACATGAACCGGTACTACAAGCTTGTTTCAAAGGACGGAACGGGCGCACAGCATGATGAGGATGTTTCCCGCTATCCGCTGCTGAAAACGGAGGACATTTACGTGCTGTCCGGCGCGGACGGCGAAACGATGGAACGGCTCGGCAAAACGTTCGGCGAATCGACCTGGACCATGATCAACGTGATGAAAAAGCTGGCCGCGCAGTCCGGAAAAAGCGTTTCCATGTCCGGCACGGATCTGAAAGAGGTCGATTTTTCAAAGCTTTACGCCATGGAGCCCGTGCTGAAGCAGATTCCTGCGGGTGTTTATGATCAGGCGCGAAAGGATGCCATATCCGGCACCGAATCCCTGTTTGCCCAGAGCGCAGTCACAATGACCAAAAGCTTTTACAAGGAGCTCGGCATGGACATCGCCCGGATGCAAAGGGATTATATTATCAATAAAGGTCTGTGGATGCTCTTCGTCGCGCTGCTCGGCGGCGTTGCCACGGTGCTGGTCGCGTTTTTTTCCGCAAGGGTCAGCGCCGGCGTCGCGCGCGATCTGCGCCGCGATGTGTTCGGCAAGGTGGAGTGCTTTTCCAACACGGAGTTCGACCGCTATTCCACCGCTTCGCTGATCACCCGCACCACCAACGACGTCACCCAGGTGCAGATGCTGATCATGATGGGAATCCGCATGATCTGCTACGCGCCGATTCTCGGGATCGGCGGCGTGTTCATGGCGCTGCGGAAATCGTTTTCCATGGGTTGGATCATCGCGCTGGCCTGTGTGGTGCTGTGCGGCCTGATCCTTGTCGTTTTTTCCGTTGCCATGCCGAAATTCAAAATCGTGCAGAAGCTGATTGACCGGCTGAACCTGGTGGCCCGTGAAAACCTGAACGGCCTGATGGTCATCCGCGCGTTCGGCACGCAAAAATTTGAGGAGGAGCGCTTTGACCGGTCCAATGAGGATTTAACGCGCACCACCCTTTTCATCAGCCGCATCATGATCTTCATGATGCCGATCATTATTCTGATTATGAACCTGGTCACGCTGCTGATCGTCTGGGTGGGCGCGCACAGGATTGCGGATTCCACCATGCAGGTCGGCGATATGATGGCGTTTATGCAGTATGCTATCCAGATCATCATGAGCTTCCTGATGATTGCGGTCATGTTCATCATGGTGCCGCGCGCCGCGGTGTCCGCAAACCGCATTGCCGAAGTGATTGAAACGGAGCCTTCCATCGAAGACCCGGAACATCCGAAGGCTTTCCGGCAGGACAAAACAGGCTTTGTCACATTCCGCAATGTCAGCTTCCGTTACCACGGGGCGGACGAAGATGTTCTGCACGACGTGTCCTTCACCGCAAAGCCCGGGCAGACGACGGCGTTCATCGGCTCCACCGGTTCGGGCAAAACCACGC
>JAAYUL010000116.1 GCA_012517675.1 Clostridiales bacterium
CCGGGTATTTATCCGCCAAGGTACGCTTTGCGGACCTTTTCATCGTTCGCGAGCTCATCCGCGTCGCCGGACATTGCGATGGTTCCCGTTTCAAGCACATAGGCGCGGTTCGCGATCTCCAGCGCCTTTTTCGCGTTCTGCTCCACGAGCAGGACCGTCACGCCGGATTGGTTGACGTCGCGGATAATGCTGAAAATTTCATTCACCAAAAGCGGGGAAAGCCCCATGGAGGGTTCGTCCAGAAGCAGCATTTTCGGGTTGCACATCAGCGCGCGCCCAATCGCGAGCATTTGCTGCTCGCCGCCCGAAAGGGTACCGGCAACCTGCCTGCGGCGCTCCTTCAGGCGCGGGAGGCGCTGGAACACATTTTCGTAATCCTTCTGTATGCTGCCGTCCTTCCGGATATAGGCGCCCATTTCCAGATTCTCCTGAACCGTCATCCGGGAAAAAACCCTTCGGCCTTCCGGCACCTGCGCCAGACCCAGCCGGATAATCTTATGGGCTTCCATGCCGCGAAGACCGGTCCCGCAGAATTTGATTTCGCCGCTTTTCGGCTTGACCAGACCGGAAATGGAATGCAGCGTGGTGGTTTTTCCCGCTCCGTTCGCCCCGATCAGGGTCACGATCTCGCCCTCGTTTACTTCAAAGAAAATCCCTTTGATCGCATGGATGGAACCGTAATAGACGTCAAGATCCTTGACTGAAAGCATCGTCCCCATTTTATTCCCCCCCAAGATACGCCGCGATTACTTTCGGATTGCTGCGCACTTCTTCCGGAGTGCCCTCCGCAATAATCCGGCCGTAATCCAGAACCACAAGATGCTGGCAGATTCCCATGACAAAGCTCATGTCGTGTTCAATCAGCAAAATGGCGATCTTGAAGCGGTCGCGGATCAGCATGATGGTTTCCATCAGCTCCATGGTTTCCGTCGGGTTCATGCCGGCCGCCGGTTCGTCCAGCAGAAGGACCTTCGGGTTGGTGGCCAGCGCGCGCGCGATTTCCAGCTTGCGCTGCTGCCCGTAAGGAAGGTTTTTCGCCAGGTCATGCGCGTGTTCGTCCAGACGGAACACCTTGAGGAGCTCGTGCGCCTTCCGGGAAACCTCCTTTTCCTCCCTGCGGAAGGAGGGAAGCCGCAGAATGCCCGCGAGCACGGAGTAGTCCATTTGATTGTTCATCGCTATTTTCACATTGTCGATCACCGAAATATCCTTGAACAGACGAATATTCTGAAAGGTCCTCGCAATGCCGTTCTGCGTGATCTGATACGTTTTTTTGCCGACGATGTTGTCGCCGTCCAGCTCGATCACACCCTCGCTCGGAAGGTAAACGTCGGTCAGCAGGTTGAACACCGTCGTTTTCCCGGCTCCATTCGGGCCGATCAAACCGATGATCTCGCCCTTGTCAATGGAAAAATGCACATCCTGCAAAGCCTGAAGGCCGCCGAAGGAAATGCCCAGATTTTTTGTTTCAAGCACAGACACCGGTCAGCCCTCCTTCCTTGCGGCGCGTTTTCCCGCGACGCATTGCAGCATCTTTTTCAGCGAAATTTCGCGCTGCCCCAGAAGGCCGGACGGTTTGAAAAGCATCATCAGAATCAGGATGATGGAGTACGCCAGCATGCGGTAGTCCGAAAACTGCCGCAGCAGCTCGGGAAGAATGGTGAGCACGGTCGCGGAAATCACGGAACCGGTAATGGAGCCCATGCCGCCCAGAACCACCATGACCAGAATTTCGATCGAGTAGTTGAAGTCGAATTTGGCCGGGTTGAGCACGCCGATGTGGTGCGCGTAAAGCCCGCCCGCAACGCCGGCGATCGCGGCCGCCAGAATAAAGGCGAGCAGCTTGTAATAGGTCGTGTTGATGCCGGAGGCTTCCGCCGCGATTTCATCTTCACGGATCGCGATGACCGCACGGCCGTGGCGCGACTTGATAAACGAATAAATGACATACACGGTCAGGACCGCAAGGAAAAACACATAGGTAAACACGACAAATTCCGCCTTGACCCCGCTGCCCCGCGCCGCAAGGGTCGGAATGCCCCGAAGGCCCCGGGCGCCGCCGGTAAACGGCATGGCGAGAATCAGAACACGGATGATCTCGCCGAAGCCCATGGTGA
>JAAYUL010000117.1 GCA_012517675.1 Clostridiales bacterium
AAGGTGTTTGAACTGACCGCAGCCTCCACCGGGCTGAACGAAAAGCAGCTCAAGGCGAAAAAGATCCCGTACCTCAAGACCTATGTGCACCCGGCCAGCCACGCGACGTATTACCCCGGCTCCTCGCAGCTGAGCATGAAGCTGCTGTTCGCGCCGGACGGCAAAATCCTGGGCGCGCAGGCCGTCGGCGCCGAGGGCGTCGACAAGCGGATCGACGTGCTGGCAACGGCACTGCGGCTGGGCGCCACGGTGTACGATCTGGAAAAGCTGGAGCTTTGCTACGCGCCGCCGTACTCCTCCGCAAAAGACCCGGTCAACATGCTCGGCTTTACCGCCGCGAACATTCTGCGCGGCGAGACCAAGGTCTTTTATTACGATGAGGCGGACGCGCTCGACCTCGGCGCCGTCACGCTGCTCGACGTGCGCACGCCCGACGAATATGTCATGGGCACGATCAAGGGCGCGGAAAACATCCCGCTCGACGACCTGCGCGGCCGCATGAGCGAACTCCCGAAGGAAAAACCGGTCTACCTGTTCTGTCAGGTGGGGCTGCGCGGTTACATCGCGTCCCGCATCCTGATGCAGAACGGCTACAACGTTTATAACCTGAGCGGCGGCTACAAGACGTACAGCATGGCAAAGGAAGACAAGGAGCCGCCGCTGCCGACCGATTGCGTCGGGGTAAAAAAAAATGAAAAAAGCGGACCCGCCCCACAGCCGATGAACTGTGAAACGGCGAAGGTCGTTGAGGTGGACGCCTGCGGGCTGCAGTGCCCGGGGTCGATCATGAAGGTTTCCGAGGGCATGAAATCCCTCTGCGACGGAGAAACGCTGCTGGTGCGCGCGACCGACCCGGCGTTCGCCTCCGACATCGACGTCTGGTGCGACCGCACGGGGAACGACCTGCTTTCCGTGGAACGGGAAGGCACCGCCTACAAGGTCCGCATCCGCAAGGGCGGCGCGCGGGCGCAATGCGCCGCCAAAGAGGGCGGCAACGACAAGAGCATGGTGGTGTTCAGCGGCGACCTCGACCGCGCGCTGGCCGCGCTGATCATTGCAAACGGCGCCGCCGCCATGGGCCGCAGGGTCACGATGTTCTTCACCTTCTGGGGGCTGAACATCCTGCGCAGGGGCAGCCGGGTGAACGTAAAGAAAAGCTTTACGGAAAAAATGTTCGGCGCGATGATGCCGCGCGGCACGGAGAAGCTGGGCCTTTCCCGGATGAACATGCTGGGCATGGGGTCGAAAATGATCCGCGGCGTCATGAGGAAAAAGAACGTGTCCTCGCCGGAGGAGCTGCTCCGGTCCGCCATGGCCAACGGCGTGCGCGTCGTGGCCTGCCAGATGTCGATGGACATTATGGGTATCCGCAAAGAGGAGCTGATCGACGGCGTGGAGATCGGCGGCGTCGCGACCTTCCTCGGCTCCGCGGAGCAGTCCGACACCAGCCTGTTCATCTGAACGGCCGCCCGACGTACAGAGCAGAAATGGAAAAGGGGACGCCGCAAGACGAATTTGCAATAGCAAATTGCACAAAGCAGTAGTCATAAAATCAAGAAAATGCGCCTTGAAACGGTTTTGAAAGCCCAATCAAGGCGCATTTTTTATGCACTGTTTTTCAGCAGCCTCTTCTTTTCTATGAAAAAATATCTCTGACAATACTTGGAATCATTCCTCCGCGTCTGCACGGAAATCTCCAGAAGCTTTGCGGTCTCTCCGACGGAATACAGTCCTTTCATTTTTTGACCCTTTTTCACGCTCTGTTCACGGCTTGGTTTGATCAATATAATATGGCATGCGCTGCGCATATAGAGGACCATTCAACAGGAAACGGCGCTTTTTACATTTTATGATACCGGCTCATTATGATACGGTGCGGCTGCGCACCGCCGGGGAATAAAAGCCGATTCCGGGGGAACCGCCGCGGCGGAAAACTTTTTTACTCTTGGGAGGAAATTAAATTGAAAATGCCGGTTTTGCCATTGTAATCATTGTAAAAATACGCTATAATAATTTCAATATTGGTTAAACAATTGTATGGTTGCACCAATTAACCCATGAGAGGAGTACCATAAATGAAACAGTATCAAGCAAAAAACATTCTCAATATTGCAATTGCGGGCCACAGCGGATCGGGCAAAACCAGCATTGCGGAGGCGATGCTCTATCTTTCCAAATCTTCGGAACGGCTGGGAAAGATCGGAGAAGGCAGCACCGTGTGCGACTTTGACCCGGAGGAAGTCCGGCGGAAAACCTCTGTGTCCGCCGCGGTTGCGCCTTTGGAATGGAAGAACCGGAAAATCAACCTGATCGATGCTCCCGGACTGTTCGACTTTGAAGGCAGCATGTGCGAGGCGGTGCGCGCGGCGGATTCGGTGCTGATTGCGGTCTCCGGCAAAAGCGGGGTCAGCGTGGGCACCGAAAAAGCGGTGGAGGCGGCCAACGCGCGCGGGCTTGCGAAAATTTTCTTCGTCAACGGCCTTTGCGACGAAAGCGCGCGTTTTTACCGCGTGTTCGAAGACCTGAAGGCCAGCTTCGGCCCTGCCGTGTGCCCGGTCGTGGTGCCCTTTATTGAAAACGGAGAAGCGAACATCTATGTGAATATTCTGGAATACAAGGCTTACGATTACCGCAACGGAGCGCCCGTCGAGGTCAAAATGCCCGACATGGGCGACCGGCTGGACGGCCTGCGCACAGCGATTTACGAAGCGGTCGCCGAAACCAGCGACGAAATGTTTGAAAAATATTTTTCCGGCGAACAGTTCACACCGGAAGAAGTGATTGTGGGCGTGAGCAAAGGCGTGAAATCCGGCGCCATCGCCCCGGTGTTCTGCGGCGACGCGCTTCTGATGCGCGGCATGGAGCAGTTCCTGAACGGTCTGATCTGGCTGGCGCCGAAGGCCGATGAAAAAAGCGGAGAGATCGGCGCCGACCCCGACGGCAACCCGGTCGAGCTGGATGTGGACGAAACGGCGCCGGCCGCCGCGATCGTGTTTAAAACCATCGCCGACCCGTTTATCGGCAGGGTTTCGTTCCTGAAGACGGTTTCCGGCAAGGTGGAAACCGACATGCAACTGCTCAACATGCGCACGGGCAGCACGGAGCGCATCGGCAAGACGGTGAGCATGCGCGGCAAAAAGCAGGAGGAAATTCCGTATATCGGCGCGGGCGACATCGGCGCGGTGCTCAAGCTGCAGGGAACCAAAACAGGGGACACCCTCTGTTCCCCGGCGCGCAGGGTGACGCTCGACGGAATCGATTACCCGAAGCCGACCCTTTCCATGGCGGTAATGCCGAAGCGGAAGGGCGAGGAAGACAAGGTGGCGCAGGGCATCCTCCGACTGGAGGAGGAAGACCCCACCATCCGGTTCTCCACCAACGCGGAAACCCATGAGATGATCCTTTCCGGTCTGGGCGAACAGCACCTGGACGTGGTGGTGTCGAAGCTGAAAAATAAATTCGGCGTGGAGGTCACGCTGCAGCAGCCGAAGGTCCCCTACCGCGAGACCATCCGCAAAAAGGTGCAGGTGCAGGGCCGCTACAAGAAGCAGACCGGCGGCCACGGCCAGTACGGCGACATCTGGGTGGAGTTCGAGCCCTGCGACAGCGAGGGCCTGGAATTCGCCGAGCGCGTGGTGGGCGGCGCGGTGCCGAAGAATTTCTTCCCCGCGGTGGAAAAAGGGCTGCGCGAATCCATTCTGAAGGGGCCGCTTGCCGGGTACCCGGTCGTGGGGCTGCGCGCCACGCTGTACGACGGCTCGTACCATCCGGTGGATTCTTCGGAAATGTCGTTCAAAATGGCGGCCAACCTGGCTTATAAGGCGGGCATGCCGATTGCCGGCCCCGTTTTGCTGGAGCCGATCGGTACGCTGCGCTGCACCATTCCCGACGCCAACATGGGCGACATCATGGGCGAAGTCAACAAGCGCCGCGGCCGCGTAATGGGCATGGAGCCGGCGGGCAGCGGCAGGCAGACGGTGGAAGCCGAGGTCCCGGTCGCGGAGATGCACGACTTCACCACCTACGTTCGTCAGGTCACACAGGGAAGGGGCTCCTTCACCTTTGCGTTCTGCCGCTATGAGGAGGCGCCGTCGCAGGTGGCGCAGAAGGTGATCGAAGAGGCGAAGGCCTCCGGCGATCAGGAAGCATAAAAATCGAATTCATTGTTTCGGGCCGCCCGGCGGGGCGGCCCTGTTTTATGGACACCCGGCATTTTTTTCCGTCCCCGCGCATAAATATCAGTGCAAGGAGGCGGTTGAAATGTTCATTTTTTCCGTAAAGGCGGATAAAAGGAAAATCTGCGTGGCGCTGGCGGCGGTTCTGCTTGTGACAACGGCGGTGATTGTCGTGGTAAAGCTGCGCCATGAAACTCCAAGCGCGGAGTGCGCCGGAGTGAAATATTCGCTCAATGCCGGGACCGGCGAGGAAAGGGTCGCTTTTTTCCGGCAGTTCAACTGGCAGGTGTCGCCCGAACCGGTTCTTGTTCAGGATGTGACCATTCCCGCCAAATTCAACGATACCTACAACAATTACAACCGCATTCAGAAGGATCAGGGGCTTGACCTGGCCCCGTACGCGGGAAAGGTTTGCCGGCAGTGGGTTTACGAGGTTCTGAATTACCCGCAGGAAACCGAGGTGCGGGCCACCATCCTGGTTTACAACGACCGGGTGATCGGCGGCGACCTGAGCACCACGGCGGTCGACGGCTTTATGACGGGCTTTCAGGGCGAGCAGCCCTCCCGCGACACGATGAGTTCTGCTTCCTCCGGCGCGCCGTCGTCAAAATCCGCTTCCGGGGCGTCCGCCCTTTCTTCCGGGGAAGAGGCGAAGCCGAAGGCCTCTTCGGCGATTCCGACCAATGCCTGGCCGACCGATTGACCTTTGCACGGGAATCCGCTACAATGAAAAGAAAACCAAAAATCGGGAGGACGCAGCATGGCGCGGGAACGGCTGGATAAAATACTGGCCTCGCAGAATATCGCGAGCCGCAGGGACGCCGGGGCGATGATTCGCCGCGGCGCCGTGGCCGTGAACGGAACCGTCGTCAAAAAGGCGGACTGCAAGGCCGACCCGGAAACGGACGAGATCACCGTGGAGGGGAACCCCGTGCGCGTAAAAAAATATGTTTATTACATGATGAACAAGCCCGCGGGCGTCCTTTCCGCCGCGCGGGACACCCGCGCGCGCACGGTGTTGGACCTTTTGCCGCCCCGGCTGCGGCGCAGAGGGCTTTTCCCCGCCGGAAGGCTGGACAAGGATACCGAGGGCCTGCTGATCATTACGGACGACGGCGCTTTCGCCCACAGGATGCTTTCGCCGAAAGCCCATGTGTTCAAGCGGTACGAGGCGCGGCTTGCCGCCCCGGTTTCCGCGCGGGACCGGGAGCGGTTCGAGAGCGGCCTGGAGCTGAACGGGATGACCTGCCTGCCCGCGGGCCTGAAGGTGCTGGAGGACGGGGCAAACCCGCTGGTCCTGGTGAAAATACGGGAGGGCAAGTTCCACCAGGTCAAGCGGATGTTCCTCGCGCTGAACAACGGGGTGCTCCATCTTCGGCGGGTGCGGATCGGCGCGCTGCGTCTCGACGAAGCGCTCGCGCCCGGAGAAGCGCGCGAGCTGTCGCAGGAGGAACTTTCGGCGGTATTTTCGGAAGAATAGCAACCTGCACGAAAAAAGGCCGGTATTTTTGTAGCGGCACAATGTGGATTCTATACGAAATCGGGAGGATGTTTTTGTGTTTTATCAGATTTATATAAACAGATGGATTTATCTTTAGGTAAAAAAGGCCTATTCATCGGCAGGCACTTCTGTTATCATAAAAATCACAAGGAACGAAATTAATTTTCAGGAGGCGCGTTATGGCAAGCGTTGTGTTAAAAAACGTTTACAAAGTGTATGAAGGCGGTGTGACCGCTGTTACCGATTTTAACCTGGAGATTGCGGACAAGGAATTCATCATCCTCGTCGGACCTTCCGGTTGCGGCAAATCCACCACCCTGCGCATGATTGCAGGTCTGGAGGAAATCAGCAAGGGCGAACTTTACATCGGCGATGTCCTCGCCAACGATGTTGCACCGAAGGACCGCGATATCGCGATGGTGTTCCAGAACTATGCGCTGTATCCGCACATGACCGTGTTCGACAACATGGCGTTCGGCCTGAAGCTGCGCAAAACGCCGAAGGACGAAATCAAGCGCCGCGTGGACGAAGCCGCCCGCATTCTGGACATTTCCCATCTGCTTGACCGCAAGCCGAAGGCTCTGTCCGGCGGTCAGCGCCAGCGTGTTGCGCTGGGCCGCGCAATCGTGCGTAACCCGAAGGTCTTCCTTCTGGACGAACCGCTTTCCAACCTGGACGCCAAGCTGCGCGCGCAGATGAGGACCGAGATCTCCAAGCTGCATAAGAGACTGGGCACCACTTTCATTTACGTTACCCATGACCAGACGGAAGCCATGACAATGGGCGACCGCATCGTGATCATGAAGGACGGCTTTATTCAGCAGGTCGACACCCCGCAAAACCTGTACGATTTCCCGGTCAACCAGTTTGTCGCGGGATTCATGGGTTCCCCGCAAATGAACTTCATCGAAGCGGTTCTTCAGAAGAACGGCGACAAATACACGCTGAAATTCGGCAAATATTCCATCGACGTTCCCGCGGAAAAGAACAAGAACGACGTGCTGAAGGATTACGCCGGCAAAGAAGTTGTCTTCGGCATCCGTCCCGAGCATGTTCATGACGAAGCGGACTTCCTTGCGAAGGCAAACGGCAACGTAATCGATGCCGACGTGGAAGTAACCGAACTGATGGGCGCGGAAACCTACCTGTACCTGAACTGCGAGGGCAATTCCATCACAGCGCGGGTCGAGCCCACCTCCACCGCGAAGAGCGGCGACAAGATCAAGATCGCTTTCGAGCTGAACAAACTTCACATGTTTGACAAGCAGACGGAAAAGACGATCCTCAACTGATTCGGATCATTTGAATTTCAACAGGCCGCGCCAAAAGGCGCGGCCTGTTTTCTTGCTGTCCGATTCCGGCGCGGCGGGTTCTCACCCCGCGGAAGGGCAGGCTGACAGAAAGAAAAGTCCGCGATTCCCGGCCGCAAAAGGCGGACGTCCCCCCGCTTTCTTGACCGTCAGGCAGCAAACCGGGCAAGCCGCGAACCCGGAACGCGAAGCCCGCAAGAGTTGGACGGCTGGAATTGGAATGTATAGATAACAAACATTTTATGTTAACATTGTGTATATACATTCCACATTACCAATGATATTATATGAACAATATCCAAGAGAAAAGGGAGAAGGATGTATTATGAAAAGAATTCTTGCAATGGTTCTGTCGGCACTGTTACTCGCCTCTTCACTTGCCGGATGCGGCGGTGCGAGCTCAACCTCCGGCTCAGGAACGCAGGCTTCGTCAACGCCTGTGAATCTGACCATGATGTTCGATGCCACGGCAACGGACCCGACGCTCAGCGTTCTGAACGAGGTCGTGAAGGATTTCAACGCAAGCAACAAATTCAACGCGAAACTTACGCTTCAGACTTATGAGAATGAGCAGTACAAGACAAAGCTCACCACACTGATGGCGTCGAACAGCGTTCCCGACATCTTCTTCACCTGGGAACTGGATTACCTCAAGCCTTTTGTCGATTCCGGCAAGGTCTACGAGATCGGCAAGCTGCTGGATCAGGATACGGAATGGAAGTCCAGCTTCCAGAGCGGAGTCTTTGACCCGGTGACTTACAACAACAAGATTTACGCGGTGCCTCATGCCAAATCGATCTGCGTCATGTTCTACAACAAGAAGATCTTCAAAGACAACAATCTGACAATCCCCACCACTTATACCGATTTCCTCAAGCTCTGCCAGACCCTGAAGAATAAGGGAATCACCCCGATTGCGCTGGCGGCGCCCGACGCATGGGTTCCGGCCCAGTTCGTACAGCAGATCACCGACGGGATCGGCGGAATGAAAATTTACAACGGGCTGCTTGACGGCACGGTGAAGTGGAACAACTCCGCCCATATTGAAGCCGGCACGGAAGTTCAGAGCATGGTGAAAAAAGGCTTTTTCCAGGACGGCTTCCTCGGCATGAAGAGCGCAAACAGCACCCAATTGTTCATGGATGGCAAAACGGCCATGTATTTCATGGGCTGCTGGGATATCGCCTCCATTACCGACAAATCGCTGAGTTCAATCGTAAACAATGTCGGTGCATTCACGGTGCCGGCCAAAGACTCCAAAAACAACAATATTCTCGTCGGCTCCATTGATCTCAGTCTTGCAATCAGCGCGAATTCCAAAAATCCGGAGGCCGCGGCGGCGTTCATCAAGCTCTTCGGCTCCGAGAAATATCAGGAAGAGTTCCTGTACAAAACCGGACATCTTCCCACCACCAAAATCAATATCGACAAATCCAAGGTCTCCTCGGTCACGGCGGACGTGCTGAGTATTTCGGAAAAAGCGGAAGGCCTTACCCCCTGGCTGGACAGAGCGTTCGGCGCGGGCGAAGGGGTCGAGTTCAACAACAAGTGTCAGGCGATCTTCGGCGGCAAAGATCCGACGGAAGAGTTCAATGCGCTTCAGAAATTCGCGGAAACAAACAGCAGTAAATAAAAATCAGTCATCTTGGTAAACGGGTGTGCCGAAAGAACGGAGGAAAGGCCGGTTTAGCAGGCACACCCCGTTTTTAGTAAGGAGTGTTCATCGAATGAATAAGGTCATGGGGAACAAAAAGTATATCGCGCTGTTTGTTTTGCCGGCTTTTTTGATTTATCTGTGTTTTTTACTGGTCCCGATCATTTATAATATTGTCATCAGCATGTATTCAACAAACCTGATGAGCCCGGGAACTTTTGTCGGGTTTCGGAATTACGTCAATCTTTTTACCCAGGACAGCACCTTCGTGCAGGCGCTGGGCAACAATGTGCTCATGGTGATCGGCTCTCTCATTGCGCATATGCCCCTGGCCCTTTTGTTTGCAAACATTTTGTTCAACAAGATCAAGGGAGGCTCGTTTTTCCAGACGGTTTTTTTCCTTCCCTGCGTCATCTGCGGTGTTGCCATCGGGCTGATGTGGACCTTTATGTACAATTCCCAGTTCGGTCTGGTGAACAAGCTCCTTTCCTTAATCGGGCTCGGGCGGTTTTCACAGGACTGGCTTGCCAACCCGAACACCGCGATTTTCGCGATTATTGTGGTTGTCATGTGGCAGTACGTAGGATATCATATGATCATACAGCTGGCGGCCATGAAAAACATCCCCCGCTCCCTGTACGAAGCCGCCGCAATCGACGGGGCTTCCAAATGGAGGCAGTTTTGCAGCATCACCCTGCCGCTGATTAAAAACGTGCTTCGCATCGACGCCGTACTGATCATCACGGGTTCGCTCAAATATTACGACCTGATCGCCGTCATGACGGGCGGCGGCCCGAACCACGCAACCGAACTGCTGTCGACCTACATGTACTATCAGGGCTTCCGCACCCTGAAATACGGCTATTCCGCGGCGATCGGCATGATCCTTCTGATTTTGTGTGTGCTCTCGCTGGTGCTCTCCAACATGGTTTTCAAATCCGAAGACGTGCAGTATTGAGAAAGGAGTTGAAAGCTATGAAAACAAAATCGATCGATCGCATTTTCCTTGTTCTGAAGTATCTTGTTTTATGTTCTTTTACCGCGTTATGCCTGTATCCCATTCTCTGGCTGGTGATCAATTCCTTTAAAACCAATCAGGAGCTGTTTGCCGACCCGTGGGGCTTGTCTCCGAATTTTTCCGTACGGAACTACATCGACGCTTTCGTCGAAGGGAACATCGGCACCTACTTTTTCAACTCGGCTTTTATCGCCGTCTGCGTTCTGGCGGTGGGCGTAACGCTCAGCAGCATGGCCTCGTACGCCATCTCGCGCATGAAATGGAAATTGTCGAAAGTCACGCTCAATGTTTTTCTGCTGGGGATGATGGTCCCAACCTATGCGATTGTCATTCCGCTGTTTTCCACCTTCAACTTCCTGCAGATTCTGAATACCCATCTGGCCGTCATCATCGCGCAGGTTGCCGGGTGCTTCCCCATGGCGATTTTCATTCTGACCGGCTTTTTCTCCATTATCCCCAAGGATATTGAAGAGGCGGCCATCATGGACGGCTGCGGGATGCTGCGGATGTTTTTTCGGATTATTATGCCGATTTCCAAATCGTCCATTGTCACCGTAGCGGTCATTACCTTTCTCGCCACCTGGAACGACCTGCTGCTGCCGCAGATTTTCCTTTCGGACCAGCCGAAAATGACCCTTCCGGTGGGCCTGATGGCATGTCAGGGCCAGTATACGACAAATTTCGTCGGCATGATCGCGGCGGTTCTTGTCACGATCATCCCCACCGTTATTATTTATATATTCCTTCATAAAAACATTATGGAGGGCATGGTTGCCGGGGCCGTCAAAGGATAATTCTGCCCGTGCACGGAGGATGGTGATTTCATGAAATTATTGATTGCGGACGATGAGTACATCATACGTCAGGGTCTGTCCACACTGGACTGGGCATCCGTCGGCATCGACGATATGCTGACCGTGGAAGACGGCCTGAGCGCGAAGCAGGTGCTCATGGACCAGAACATCGATCTGGTGATAACGGACATCGAAATGCCCGGCATGAGCGGGCTCGATATTGCCGATTACGTACAACGCAACAATTATGATACCAGGGTCATCATCCTTTCCGGATTCGGCGAATTCGATTATGCAAAAAGCGCGATCGAGGCAAACGTCTGCTCTTATCTGCTGAAACCGATCAACCCCGACGAGCTCCTGAAATGCGCCCGGCGCGCGCTGGAAGAGCTGAAATGCAAAAAGTATAAAGAGAGTATTATCAATCAGTATGAAACGGTCAAAGGGTCCACCTGCACCGTGGAAAAGGTGATCAACAATTTCCGCGGCTGCAACACGGCGACGATTCAGATATTAAAATTCATCGCCGAAAATTACAACCATGAAATATCCCTTGATTTACTGGCGGACCATTATCATTTTAACCCGATTTATCTTTCGCACTTAATCAAAAAGGAAACGGGATATTCCTTCCGGGATATCCTGCTGTCGATTCGGCTGATCAATGCCGCAAAGCGAATCAGATGCAGCAGCGAAAAGATCTGCATTGCCTGCGAGCAGGCGGGCTTCAAAGACCAGCGGTATTTCAGTCAGGTTTTCAAGAAGGTTTTCAATATGACGCCTTTGGAGTACCGGAGGCTGGACTGCGAGCCGAAGGAATACGGCATTGCGCAGATGATTGAACTTCTGAATTCCAACAAATGAAAGGAAGACAATTCTGAATGGCTAAAAGCATTAATCTGGAAAATCTAACCATGGGCGTGTGTTATTATCCGGAGCAGTGGGACCGCTCCCTGTGGGAAAGCGACCTGAAGCACATGCTGGACAGCGGCATCCGCGCGGTGCGTATCGCCGAATTCGCCTGGAATAAATTTGAACCGGTCGAGGGCCGGTTTACCTTCGAATTTTTCGACGCGTTCCTGAACGCTGCCCGCAAATGCGGCATGAAGGTGATCCTCGGCACGCCGACGGCGACGCCGCCGGCGTGGGCGGCGGAAAATTACCCGGAGATCCTCAACGCGCGGAAGGACGGCGTTCTGTACCGGCACGGCGCAAGGCGGCATTACAATTATAACTCGCCCAAATACATCGAGCTGACAAAAGCCGTTGTGGAACAGATGGCGGAGCACTACGGCCATGACGACACCGTCATCGGCTGGCAGATCGACAACGAGCTCAACGGCCAGCTGGACGAGTTTTACTCCGAAAGCGACACCGCCGCGTTCCGGGAGTTCCTGAAAGCAAAGTATGTCACGCTGAGCGCTTTGAACAAAGCGTGGGGCACCGCGTTCTGGAATCAGGATTACACGGACTGGAAGCAGGTTTATGTCCCCCGCACAACATCGGAGGATTCCACAAACCCGCACGAGGTCCTGGATTACATCCGCTTCATTTCCGACAGCCTCTGCCGTTACGCGGGGATGCAGAGCAGAATCCTTCGGAGCCTGATTTCCCCAAACCAGTTCATCACCACAAACGGCATCTTCAGCAATGTCGACAATCA
Organism: Clostridiales bacterium; assembly: GCA_012517675.1. Lineage (GTDB taxonomy): Bacteria > Bacillota > Clostridia > Oscillospirales > Acutalibacteraceae > Caproiciproducens. Next base: position 12,116 of record JAAYUL010000117.1, read on the forward strand.
CCGGCTGGTCCGTGATTCCCTCGATTTTATAACGTACGACTCCTACCCCGACTTTGCCTACGCGCTCACTGCGGACCCGAAGCATACCGACGATCTGAACGACCGCAAATGGAGCAAACACCTGACCGAGGTTCGCTCGATTTGCCCGAATTTCGGCATCATGGAGCAGCAGTCGGGAGCGATCGGCTGGAATATCAGCATGGAAGCCCCCATGCCGAAGCCGGGGCAGATGACGCTGTGGAGCATGCAGAGCGTGGCCCACGGGGCCGACTATGTCAGCTTTTTCCGCTGGAGAACGTCCGTCATGGGCACGGAAATCTACTGGCACGGAATCCTGGATTACAACAACAGGGACAACCGCAGGCTGGCGGAGGTCCGCGACATCCACGGCAAATTTGAAAAAATCCGGGCGGTGGCGGGCGCCGAATATCGGGCGAGCTTCGCCGTCGTGAAAGAGTATGACAACGTGTGGGACGCACAGTATGACGTTTGGCACAAGCGCGTGGAAGAGGAAAGCCAGAAGGGATGGTTCAACGCTTCCCAGCTGACGCACACGCCGATGGATTACCTTTATATTCAGGAGGATACGGCGCTTGAGGACCTGCGGAAATATCCGCTGCTCGTCTATCCCCACGCCACCATTTTAAAGAAACAGACGGCCGACCTGCTGAAAGCCTATGTTCAGAACGGCGGAACGCTTTTGATGGGGTGCCGGACCGGGTATAAGGATGAAACCGGCAAGTGCAGGATGGACTATATGACCGGAGCCGCCGCGGACATCTGCGGAGTCGATCTTTCCGAATATACTTTTTTGGGCACCGGCGACGATAAAATCCATGTCCTGTGGGAAAACTCTACGGTGGAAGCCGCCGTATTCAATGACGTACTGGAACCGCTGCGCGAAACGGTGGAAGTCCTCGGCGTATATGACGGCAGCTACTATAAGGGCAGGCCCGGCTTGACCGTGAACAAACTCGGCAAAGGAAAGGCGTATTACTTCGGCGGCGCATTTTCACAGGAAACGGCGGCGCTGTTCCTGAAAAAGCTGGGGGTCGCCTCTCCGTTCTCCGCGCTGATGGATGCCCCGGCCGAATGTGAGCTGTCGATCCGCGAGAAGGACGGAAAAAGGTACCTGTTTGTGCTCAATTTTGCGCACCGGCCGGTTACCGTCGGTTTGAAACAGCCGATGCTGGATCTGTTTGCCGACAGACGGGAAGAAGGCAAAATAGAACTGAAGGAGTTCGAAACAAAAGTATTTCTGCTATAAGAATCATATTGTTCCGAAGAAGCAAAAAGACTGTGAAAGACGGCCTTTTTGCTTCTTCGGGTTCGGTTCGGCGCTTGGAAATACCGAAGCCGCACGCTTGGGTATTAAAACCCGGGAAAGGAATGTCGGTGGTTGGAAGATGAAATTAAGAGACAAATTGATCATCGTGTTCACCGCTCTGGTGTTGTTTGTCAGCATCAGCATCTCTTTTGTGTCGGTCAAGCTTGCCTCGGGCGCGATTGCGGAAAAGAACAGGCGGTACTTTAACGACATTACGAATCAGGCGACAAGCAACATCTCGCGCAATGTGAGCGATATGGATCAGATCACATTTGATATTCTGGCCAACAGCTCCATACAAAGTGTCCTTCGCACGGTGAACGCTTTGCCCCCGGGAGGTCTGGACAAAACGCTCATCTCCAACGAGATTGATAAAATTCTGTTTAAATACACGCTGAACAATGACAATATTATTTCATTAAGCATTTTTTCCGACAGCGGAATTGAATTCACGGTAAACCAGAGCGTTCAGGACGAAACCTACCAGCTGTTTGACAAAAATACGATCTACGCGGCCAACGGCACGACGCTGTGGGGGTTGAACAAGGATAAAAGCAAAAATTTCTGTGCGGCGCGGGAGATTCTGGACCTTGTCACGCAGAAGCCGATCGGATATATCAACATGGTGGTCAAGGAAAGCTATTTCGGCGACATTGTCGAGAATATTTCCAGTTCGCTGGTAAGCGGGACCTATCTGGTGGACAAGGACGGCATTGTCGTTTCGACCAACAATTCCTCTGAATTAGGCAGCCAGCTGCCGCTTTACCGGCAGATCGCGGCGAATGATTTCGATTCCGCCTTATATACGCTGAACGGCGTTCAAAATTATGTTTTTAACGGGAAACAGATGGACAACGGCTGGACTTTGATCACTTTGATCCCGCAGAATGAGCTGGAAGATGAAACCAACGCCCTGATCAGGCTGATCCTTTTCGTTGACGCCGCGGTGGCGCTGATTGCGTTCGGCATTCTTTTCCTGTTTGTCAGGCGTTTTACGGACCCGATTACCAAGCTCTGCAGGAGCATGGAAAATGTGGGGCAGGGAGATTTCCAAAAGAAATTTGCAGTCCGGTCCAACGACGAAATCGGTATGCTCGGCAGAAGCTTCAACAGCATGGTTGAAAACATCGACAATTTAATAAAAACGGTTTACAAACTGGAAATATCCAAAAAGCAGGCGGAGCTTGATTCCCTGAAAATGCAGATCAATCCGCACTTCCTGTATAATACCCTTGAAACGATCAACTGGATGGCGCGAATGCAGAACAATATGGACATTGCCACGGTGACGACGGCGCTGGGCCAATTTTTCAGGGCCAGCGTGCATCAAAGCAATTTTATCACCATTGCCGAAGAGATCAAAAACGTCCAAAACTACCTGACCATACAGGCTTATCGGTTCGGCAATAAGATCAAAACGGAGATTTCGGCGGACGAGGACTGCAAAGATGAATTTATCCCCAGCTTTCTTCTGCAGCCGCTCGTGGAAAACGCGATCATTCACGGCCTGGAGCCGAAGCTCACCAAGGGAATCTTGAAAATCAGCATTTACCGGGAAGAGGACGGCATCCACTTTATGGTTTGGGACGACGGGGTGGGCATCAGCGAGGAAACCCTTCAGCGGATTCGCGCAGATTTCATGACCCTCAACACAAAAAACTTTATCGGCCTTGGAAACGTCAATAAACGAATCTGCCTTCATTACGGGAATAATTGCAGACTGACCATCAGCAGCGGAATCAACGAGGGCACCGCCGTAAGCTTTATCATCCCTCGCTCGAAGATTTAAAAGGACTCACGGGACACGCCGGGTTCTCACCCCGCATTCTGGCGCGCCCGCGGGGATTCGGGCGTACAACGCCTTTCTCGCCTGCGGCGGCAAACTCCGTCGGCCCGGCGCAGAATCTTTTCCCGCTTAGCCCGTACGAAACACGCCGGGTTCTCACCCCGCGGGAGCGCAGCCTGTCATAAAATAAAATCAGGCAAAGCGCAATGCTTTGCCTGATTCTGGCGCGCCCGCGGGGATTCGGGCGTACAACGCCTTTCTCGCCTGCGGCGGCAAACTCCGTC
>JAAYUL010000011.1 GCA_012517675.1 Clostridiales bacterium
AGACATCGGGGCTTGTGATAGCAACGGGTGACTGTGTTGAGGATGCAGCGGGGAATGTACCTAAGGAACCTCTTCGTTCTCCCCTCTTGGTGGCAACATACGAGAAGTACCTCGCTATGCTCTCAGCATCGGGAATCCCTACAGATATGAAGACCACGACGATCATCTGTGATGAGATCCAACTGATCGGCGATGAACACCGTGGGCAACATGTCGAGGTTCTTCTCACACTATTGCGAAATGCGGGGTGGAAGCAGTTTCTAGGGCTCTCTGCCGTTCTGAAACGTGATGATGTTTCTCTGTTCTGTTTCGGACCTGTTCTGTTTTGTCCGGTTCATAGGCGTTCCTCCCGTTGTCCGGTTTGTTTGCCGAACGGCCGTCAGGCCCTTGCGTCAAGCCTGGGCGGCGCCGGCTGTGTTTCCCGCGCCTGCGGCGCGGCCGCGGCGGAAGCTTCCGCGCGGGCGTATTCCTCAATGGAAAATTTTGTGCTGCGCATGTCAAAGACGTTCTGCAGCCCTTTCTGCCGCCAGTCAAACCCCATTTTTCCCGTTTCAAACGCGATGGAAATCTGTTTCGGGTCACAGGCGAACGCGGCCAGGGCGTGCTCAAGGTTTATTTTTGCCGCCTGCTGCGCAATGCTGCTGAGCAGCTCTTCATTATTCGGTGTATCCATCTTTTTCTTTCCCTGCCGCTGATTCCTTGCATCAAAGCAATCAGGCGGCGTCAATCCATAAAATCAAGGAAGGTTTTCGAAATGACCTTTGTGCCCATCTGCAAGGCCGCGTTGTAGGAAAACTGCTGGGTGTAATAGTCCATAATCGCGGTGGAGGGGTCGACGTACTCCACGTTCTGGTCTTTTTCAAGAATCGCGTCACCCATGGATTCCAGGTTCGACTTGGTCACGGAAAGGAAATTGGATTTTGTGCCGGACTCCGTGATCTTTCCGAGCAGATTCTGCCCCTGCTCGGAAAAATTGTCCAGATACGGTTTGATGTTGTCGAAAGAGTAGGAAGATCTTTCCAGCTGATCCGCGATCTGCCCCAGCAGGGTGTAAATATTGTTGGAAACGCCGTTGCTTTCGGTTCCATAGCCCATAAAGGAGATGGCGGGGATCGCGGTGTCGAAAACGCTCTGGGAATCGACTGTTTTTCCGTCGGCGCTCATTTTGAGCCCCATACCCAGATCCACAAGGCTTTGCTCCTGGGAAAGCTTTTTCAGACCGTCCGTGCCGATGTTGTTGATGGCCTGCGTGCTTTTCAGCGGAGAAGCGGCGGTGTCGGCGGCAACGGGCCGGTTCATGTCGCCGGTGACGGAAACATGGGAAAAGTCGAGCCCCGCGGCGTCCGCGCCGGTAATGCCTTTCAGCGCGGATTCCAGGTCTTCGTTTGTTTTTGGGGAAGACAGATCCATTTTCACGGTGATGACCTTTGAAGAGGTGTCCACCACAGGGTCGGTGCCGGACAGATCGTCGACCCGCACGACATAGTCCTTGAAGGAGTCGCCGGTTTCACTGCCGAAGGTGATCTGCGCGCCGTTGTAAGACACGGTGTAGCCGGCTTCGATTTCCCCGGTGTTCACGTCCACGCCGCGGTACAGCAGGTTGCCGCTTTGGCCGACGGAAAAGGGCGGGTCGTTCGCGTCGGAGCCGCCGAAAATATATTTGTCGCCGAATTTGGTGTTGCATGGGGCGAGGACCGCCTGCTGCAAAGCACGGAGCTTTTTCGCGACGGTGGCGCGGTCGTCCGAGGACATGGTCCCGTTGATCGCCTGCAGGCAGTCGCCGGAACTCGCCTCCGTTACGAGGCTGTTGATCGACATCATGGCGCTCTGCGCCGTCAGCAGCTGGCTGTCGGCATCGCTCAGGCTGCTCTGGTAGGTGTCGTTTTCCGCTGATTCTCTTCTCAGGCGGTAAGCCTGCGCGGCGGCAAAGGGGTCGTCCGATGTTTTGTTGAAGGCGCGGTAGTCGGTGGCCTTGCTGTTTGCCGCGTTCAGCTGGCTCAGGGAAGTGTTCAGGCTGCTTTTATAGCGGTCTGAAATCATTTTCATGGTAATGCGCATTGATGAGTCCCCCGTTATCTTCCTACGATTCCCATCTTGTTGATGATGGTGTCCAGCGCTTCGTCCATCGTTGTCATAAACCGGGAAGCGGCGGTCAGCGACTGGTTGTACATAATCAGGTTGATTCCCTCTTCGTTCACGTCGACCGAGGAAATCGAAGCCCTCTGCGTGTCGATGTCGGTCAGGTTGGAGTTATAGGTATCGCTTGAGCTCTGTGTGGTTTTGATCTGGAGCCCCAGCCCGGTGGAAAGGTTCGACATGAACGAGTTGATGGAGCTGGCAAAAAGCGTGGTCTGGGAAGGGTCGTTGTTGAGATCCGTGGTAAAGGTGGTCTCTTCGGTGAAGTCGTTTATCATGGAGAGAATGTTGTCGCCGAGTTTGGAGGTGTCCACTCCGGGCACGGCGTCCTGCTTTGTTGCGGTGATGAAGGAGCCTTCCGCGTTGTTCCACTGGTCTGAAATGCAGATGTTGGCGGCGGTGATCGTCGGGTCGGCGGCGTTGCTTTTGGAAAACAGCGGCTTGTTGTCCCCCGCCGTGTTGGTGCTGTTGGCCGTGTTCATGGTGTTTGCAAATTCATAGGCGAGCTTGTCCAGCGACTTTTCATAATAGCCGATGCCGCGTTCCGAAACGGTGGAATCAAATTCTCCGCTGTCGTTCAGCATTGCGAGGTAGCCGCCGAACACGCCGGTTGTAAAATCGTCGTTGGAAATGGAGATCGGGTTTCCGCCCTGGTCCTTCAGCTGAAGGACAACGGGCTTTTGCTGGATGTTTCCGCTCGCGTCCGTTTCCAGGCTGAATTGGTTGTACTGATCGTTTGAAACCAGATTGACGGTCCCGTTTTCGGTCACAAGGCCGACGTTCAGCTCTTCCACGGTGCGGCCCGCGCCGATCGGCACGCTTTTGGAGGAAAGCTGAATGTTCAGGTAGCCCGAAAGCTCGTCCAGCATCTGGTTGCGCTGGTCTTTCAGCTCCAGCGCCGGCGTTTGCGCAATATCGGCGCTTTTGATTTCGGAATTGATGTTCGCGATATTCTGAAGAAGGGAATTGACCTTGCCGACGGCGTTTTCCTGAAAGGAGGTGGTCTGCTGTTCCCGAATCTGCGAAATCTGTTCCGACGCGGCATGAAACGCTTTGGTGAGCAGCAGGGAAGAGTTTTTTACAATGTTTTCAAGGCTCTGATCGCCGGGGCTGTCCGCCAGCGTCTGAAGCTGGTTTGTCAGGTCGGTCAGCTGCGTGTTGATGCCGTCCTTGTTGACTTCGTCAAATACGGTCTGAAGGTCGTTCAACGCGGAAAGCTCCGTGTCCGTCATTCCGGTTTTCGCGTGTTCCATCCGGTAGCGGACGTCCAGGTAAGGGTCGCGCAGCTGGCTCAGACCCGCCGTGTCGACGCCCTCGCCGATCGCCAGCTCCGTGCGGTTGGAGTAGCGCATATTGTTTCCGCTGGACCCCACCGCGTAGGTGTCGACCCGCTGGCGGGTATACCCGTCGGTATTGACGTTCGATATATTCTGGCCGGTGACCTGAAGATTGGCTCTGGCCGCCTGAATTCCGCTTTTCGCGACGTAATAGGCGGAAAAGGAAGATGGCATTCTGATCGCCCCCTATATCTTTTTGGAAAGAAACTGCGGGCCGTGCCCGTTTTCCCGCCCCGCGGCGTCGTAAACCTTCTGCAGGTCGGGCCGGTTTTCCAGTTTTTTCAGCTCGGCCTTCACCCGGTGCAGCCGAAGCTCCGCAAGGTAATTGCAGCGAAGGTTGGTTTCCTTGACCTGCAGCACCACGGCGGAAAGCTCCCCGTAAAGCTGCTCCATGGGCTTGCGCGCCGGCGGTTCCAGCATGGGGAGCAGGGTGCGGAAGGTGACGTCGGGCTGCCCCGCCTCGCTGAGAAGGCGGACGCGCTCCTGTTCCAGCCCGCGCGCTTTCAGCATGAAAACTTCTTCGTTTTTTACATGGCGGTCCAGGGCTTGCAGCCGGTTTGCGGTGATATCACTGTATTTTTCTTTTTCCAAATCGAGAAAACTCTTGTAAAAGGTCAGGCAGTCCTGTAAAAAGCGGTGCAGTTCCTCCGCGCTGTGCTGGCTGATCATTCTGCTTCCCCCGTTTCTCCGCGAGTCCGGCGGCCGGTATTATTTTCTGCCGGTGAGCATGCTGTCCGCAATTTCACCGGAGTCGGGTTTGTACTGCCCGGCGTTGATTTTTTCTTTCAATGCGCTTAAAAAGGCGGTGTCCTTGTCGGAGCTCAGATCCGACATAATCTGGTCCCGAAGTTTGGAAACAGCCGGACGGTTGTCGGTGCGGTTCTGTGAAATTTCGATGGTGTCCGTTCTGCAGGGCGCAGCCACCTTGTTCAGCTTTGCGGCATTCTGCTGCAGATTCTGCGTGTTGAGCTGTTCCGCCCTTTTCGCTGAAAGCAGGCTGGGAAGATTTGTGTTCAAGCCTGAATTCTTAATCATCATCACTTTTCACCTCATTGGGTATATCGGTTGAATCAAAAAAAAGTTTAGAAGGCTCTGGAATTAATAGTTTCGATATCGAATATGTCTTTTTTATTAATAAACTATTAATAAATTATGAAATATGGATAAAACCTATAAGATTAATGTCGAATTTAGTTGACGACCGCATTATATTGTATATAATAATATACTGTAATGGTCACAAGAATCGAAGAGTTTCATTTAACATTAAAATGAGTAATCGAAATATGACGAAAAATATTTTGAAATTTTTTTGATTCTTAAAAATTCAGGAAGAATTAAGGAGAAAATTTATGAACTGGCTTGACAGTGTCCCCGTGAATCTTCTTAATAAAGATCTTGACGGGCTTTGGCAGCGGCAGCAGGCAATTTCCGACAACATTGCCAATGTGGAAACTCCGGGTTATAAAAGCAAGACGGTCAGCTTTGAGGACCAGCTGCAGGAGCAGCTGGAAACTCCCGCGGAAACAACAAGCGACACGGTGAACCGGATTAAAAGCACCGGAACGGCCACCAGTGTTTCCACGGAGGAAAGCTCCCGTCTGGACGGAAACAACGTGGACGTGGAAAAAGAGAACACGGAGCTTGCGCGAACGCAGATCAATTACCTGTATTCCCTCCGCGAGCTTTCCGATTATTTTTCCCGGCTGAAATATGCGATCACGGAAGGAAAGTCCTGATCAAGCTGCGAATTTGTTTTTCATTCCATATCAAACAGGAAAGGGGTACCCTCATGGCATTTTTAAGCTCACTTGACATCAGCGGTTCCGCCCTTACGGCCGAACGGCTCAGAATGGACGTAATTTCCGACAATATCGCCAATGCGAACACCACGCGGACGGAAAGCGGAGGGCCGTACCGGCGGAAGACGGTTGTTTTTGAACCCACGGGGGAATCTTCTTTCCGGACGATGCTGGAAAACAATCTGCAGACCGGTTCCTCCGCCGCGAACGGCGGGGTGAAGGTTGCGGCGATCGAAGAGGACCAGAGCGAGTTCTCGACGGAGTATGACCCGACGAATCCGGATGCGGACGAGCAGGGCTATGTGACGATGCCGAACGTCGACCCGATTAAGGAGACGCTGGACATGATGTCCGCGACAAGAGCTTACGACGCGAGCCTGACCGCCTTCAACGCGGTGAAGAACATGGCGGTAAAAGCTTTGGAAATGGGGAGGTAGTCAGCCATGCAGTTTACTTCGATTCAGCCGATTCAGCTGATTTCCGATCTTACAAAAACGGCGGGGACCCAAAACACGTCGGGTACGGAGAACACGCTGCCGTTTCAGGATTTGCTTCAGGACGCCGTCAATAATGTGAAGACGACGAATGCCGACCTGACGACCGAGCTGAACAATCTGGCCACCGGGCAGACCGACGACCTGCACAACGTTACGATCGCGTCCCAGAAGGCGACCCTGTCCGTTCAGCTGATGGTGCAGCTGCGCAACAAGGCGCTGGACGCCTACAATGAAATTATGCGCATCACCGTTTAGATGAATTTGGGCGGAAAGGCAGCGGCGGTCTGAAAAATGAATGAACAACTGAAAAAGTACCTTGGCCCGATTAAAAATTTCTGGGTCAATTCCTCAAAAAAGAAGAAGACCATCCTGATCAGTGTTCTGGCGGGGATCATTGTGATTTCCGTGGTCGTCAGCGCGCTGCTCAATACACAGCCCTATGTTGTTTTGTATCCGGGCCTGGAAAGCAGCGAGGCCACCGAGGTGATGAACCAGCTCAAGGACCGCGGCGTCAGCTTCAAAGAGGACAACGGAACCATCTATGTCCCGAAGGACCAGGAAAACGCGCTGCGGATGGAGCTTGCCAACGAAGGCTACCCGAAGTCCGCGCTGAATTATGATTTTTTCACGGAAAACACCGACATCATGTCCACGGACTTTGAAAAGAAAACCATCGAAAAATACCAGCTGAACGAAAGGCTGGGCGCGGTGATCCAAACGCTGGACGGCGTGAAGAACGCCGCCGTCACCATCAGCATTCCGGACGACAGCAGTTATGCGTGGGACGACAGCTCTTCGGCGCCCTCCGCTTCCGTCGCGGTCACTATGAATTCCTCCAAAACGCTGCAGGCGGCGCAGGTGAACGGCATTAAGCAGCTGGTTGCAAAAAGCGTGCCGAACCTGAAAACGGACAATGTCGCGGTTGTGGACACCTCCACCGGGGAAGAAGTCGGCGACTCCACAAGCGAAAATCAGGTGAACGTTTCGGAATTCAAGCGGACGATTGAAAAGGAATACGAAACGGATATCGAAAAAAACGTTCTCAAGGTGCTGACCCCGCTTTTCGGGACCGACAACGTGAAGGTCACCGCGAAAAGCGTGATGGACGTCGATAAAAAAGTGCAGGAGATCATCACCTACAAGCCCTCCACGGACGACAACAAAGGCGTGATCAGCGAGTCGGACACGGAAAAGGAGCAGCAGACCCAGACCGCCAGCTCGGGGGGCACCACCGGAACACAGTCCAATTCCGACACCTCCACGTATCCGGGCGTCACGGTCGACGGGAACACCATTTATACCAAGGACAGCCAGTCCTACAAATATCTGGTCAGCTCGGTCAAGGAGCAGGTGCAGAAGGACGCCGCAAGCATTCAGGACCTGACGATCTCCATCGTGGTCAACAAGACGGCGATGGACGACACGCAGAAGGAGCAGATTTCAAAGCTGGCGGCCAACGCCGCCGCCGTGAACGCTTCCAAGGTCGTGATCTACAATGGGGCGTTTGCCACCGCCTCGGAGTCGACGCCGACGCAAACGTCTGCCGAAACGCTGCCGGATATGAACCAGCTTTTGATTTACGGCGGCGCCGGGCTCGGCGCAATCCTGCTGATTCTCATCATCATAGCCGTTCTGGTCGGCCGCAGGCGCAAAAAGCGGCGGGAAAAGCTGCTGGGCCTGGAGGAAGAGACCGGAACCGTGCCGGATGAATTCTATCAGCTGAAAAAGGATACGCCGGAAGAAATGAGGGCCAAATCGGAGGAGGAAAAGCAGAAGGCAAAGGAAGCGCTGCAGCAGATGGAAAAGAACAGGCTGGCGCAGGCTTCGGAAGAACAGGCTTTACTGGAAGGCATTCAGGACTTTTCTTCTCAGAACCCTGAAATCGCAGCGCAGCTGATTCGAAACTGGCTGAAGGGGGAAGAGCTCGATGACGGAACATAAGCTGGCCGGCCAGCAAAAGGCCGCGGCGGTCATCGTGGCGCTGGGGGCGGAAAACGCATCCAAGGTTTATAAATACCTGCGGGAAGACGAAATTGAGCAGCTGACCTATGAGGTGGCGCGCCTTTCCCAAATGCCGGCCAAAGAAACGCAGGATGTGCTCAACAATTTTTACCAGATCTGCCTGACCCAGAAGGTGGTGACCGAGGGCGGTGTGGAATATGCCAGAAACGTTCTGGAAAAGGCGTTCGGCGCGCAGACGGCCACCTCGCTTCTGGACCGGGTCACAAAGTCCCTGCGGACCAAGGCCTTCGAGTTTATCCGAAAAGCGGATTATAAAAACATACTCACCATCATCCAGAACGAGCACCCGCAGACCATCGCGCTGGTCCTTTCCTACGCCAGGACCGATCAGGCCGCCGCGGTCATCGCGGAGCTGCCGAAGGAAACCCGGCTCGACGTGGTCGAACGCATTGCAACCATGGACCGCACGTCGCCGGAAATCATCAAAATTGTGGAACAAAATCTGGCGGAAAAATTTTCGTCCGTCATGTCGCTCGATTTCGCGGAGTTCGGCGGCGTGAATTACATTGCGGATGTCATGAACAATATGGACCGCGCGAACGAAAAATATATTTTCGACGAGCTCAACCGCAAGGACGCCGTGCTTTCGGAGGAAATCCGCAAGCGGATGTTTGTGTTCGAAGACATCACCCTTCTGGACGACATGTCCATCCAGCGGTTCCTGCGCGAGGTGGATTCCAAGGACCTGGTCTTTGCGCTTAAGGGCGCCAATCAGGAGGTCGCCGACGTTATCTTCAAGAATATGTCCACCCGCTCCAGCGAAAGCGTCAAGTCCGACCTGGAATACACGCACAATGTCAGGCTCAGGGATGTGGAGGAAGCGCAGCAGCGCATTGTCGGCGTGATCCGGCGGCTGGAAAGCGAAGGCGAGCTGGTGATTATGAAGGGCGGAAAGGATGAGGTCATTGCTTAACATTATAAAGGCGTCCCAAATTGAAGACGAGACAAGTTCCGCGGCCGCAAACAGAAAATCCCGCTCGGCGGTGGACCCGGCAAGTCTGGCCGCAATGACGGGAGCTTCGCCCGGGGAACAGCGGCAGGCCATTGTGAGCGACGCGCTGAACCAGGCGAAAACCATCATGGAGGCGGCGCAGAATTACAGCTTGCAGCAGCTGCGGGATTCCGCGGCGCGCATGAACGAGGAATGCGCGGAACGCAAGCTGATGGGGTATCAGGAGGGCTTCCGTCAGGGCGAGGCCGAAGGGCGGCGCAAGGGCGGCGACGACGGCTACCGCGAAGGGTACGCGCAGGGGATCGAACAGGCAAAGCAGGAAGTCCAATCGACGCTGGACGAGCTGACCGGGATGATCGGCACCGTGGAACAAAAGGGCGACGAGCTGCTTGCCCGGTACCGGTCGGACCTTCAGTCCCTTGCTGTCGCCATCGCGCAGAAGATCATCCGGCGGGAGCTCGCGGAAGACCCGCCCGCAATGCGGTCGATCATCGAGGGGGTCCTGTCCGCCTACCGCGGCGTCGCCTGGGTGACCATCACCGTGCCGGAGGGGACCGGCGGTCAGCTGGCAAGGATGGAACCCGATTTGATTCAGGCGCTTCAGGAAGTGTCGGAAAATGTCAAGATCGTGGAAAATCCGAAGATGAATGAGGGCGACTGTGTGATCGACCTGCCCGACCGCAGGATCGACGCCGGTGTCGATTCGCAGATGAGCCGTGTGAAAATGGCGCTCGGACTTTGATCATTTTAACGATGGGGCGGTGCGGTTTGGATTTTCAGAAAGCTTACGAGGCGATTTCCCGGACGGATACGCTGCGCTGTTACGGGAAGGTCAAAAATATTGTCGGCATGATGATTGAAGCAAGCGGGCTGGACTGCAAGGTCGGCGATATCTGCGTGCTTCAGGATTCGGAAGGGAGCGGCTCCGTCATGGCGGAGGTCGTCGGCTTCAAAAACGGCAACAGCCTGCTCATGGCTTACGGGGATATCAGGGGCATCGGGTTGGGCGGTTTGGTCCGGCCCACCGGCAGAAAGCTCCGCGTTCCGGTCGGGGATAGCCTGGTCGGCAGGACCATCGACGCCGCTGGGAAACCGATCGACGGCCTCGGGGAGCTTGGCGCGTCGGAGTACCGCGATGTGGACGCTTCCTATATCAACCCGCTTGAGCGGCCGCGAATCAGCCGGCAGCTGTCCTTCGGCATCAAGGCGATCGACGGCATGCTCACCATCGGCAAGGGGCAGAGGATGGGAATCTTTGCCGGCAGCGGCGTCGGGAAAAGCACCCTGCTCGGCATGATTGCGAAAAACGTCAAGGCGGACGTCAACGTGATCGCCCTGGTCGGGGAACGGGGCCGCGAAGTGACCGAGTTCATGGAAAAAGACCTTGGGGAAGAGGGGCTCGCGCGTTCCGTTCTGGTGGTTGCCACCTCCGACCAGCCGGCCATGTACCGCGTCAAGTGCGCGGCGGTGGCGACCGCGGTCGCGGAATATTTCAAAGATCAGGGAAAAGACGTGCTGCTGATGATGGATTCCCTCACCCGGTTTGCCATGGCGCAGCGTGAAATCGGCCTCGCGACCGGCGAGCCGCCCATCGCAAGGGGCTACACCCCCTCCATTTACGCGGAGCTGCCGAAGCTGCTGGAACGCAGCGGAAATTTCAAAAACGGCTCGATTACCGGTATTTACACCGTCCTGGTGGAGGGCGACGACACCAACGAGCCGATTTCCGACACCGTCCGCGGCATCATAGACGGCCATATCGTCCTCACGCGATCGCTTGCCTATAAAAATCATTACCCGGCGATCGACATCAACGCGAGTATTTCAAGGCTGATGAACGATATTGTAAGCGAAGAGCATAAGCAGGCGGCCTCGAAAGTCCGGGACATGCTCTCCGTTTATTACCAGAACTATGACCTGATCTCCATCGGTGCGTACAAGCCCGGCATGAACCGCCGCCTGGACGAAGCCGTGAACAAAATAGATTCCATCAACCGATTCCTGTGCCAGAAGGTCGGCGAGAGCTTTTCCTTCGACGATACGATCCGAATGATGAGGGAATTGTAATATGAAAAAATTTGTGTTTTCTCTGGCGAAGGTGCTTGATTTCAGGCAGCAGACGCTGGATGTAAAAAAGAACGAGCTTGCCGCGCTGCAGGCGCAGCTGCGGGAAGTGGAAGCTAAAATTGAAAGTCTCAACCGGGCGTTCGCGGAATCCAACCAAAAAATGGTGGAGGAAATGAAAGCGGGGCTGTCGGTTCTTGAAATCGGAAATTACAAGTTTTATTTTCATTCCATTGATATGGAAATCAAACAATGCTTGAAACATAAATGCGGTTTGGAAGAAGCCATTTCCGAGAAAAAGGCGGGAATTCTCGCAATCAACAGCGAAATTTCAGGCCTGGAAAAGCTGAAGGACAAGCAGCTTCAGGAATATTGGAAGACCGCGCGCAAGTGCGAAGAGCTGGCCGTGGAGGAATTTGTGAGCCGGTCGCGCTGCGCAACTTCATGATGTTATCAATTTTTATTGATAAATATTCCCAATAAAAGAGGTGAGAAAATGGTACAGCAGATCAGCATTCCTTCGGTTCAGCAGCCCGTGCAGACGCCGCAAAGCGCCGACCCGGCCGCCGGACAGACGGAAAGCTTCCGTTCCGTCATGGAAAAAGCGGCTCCGGCGAAAGACACGGCGCAGCGGACGGAGGGGGAAAAAACCGGCCCAAAGGGGCAGAAAGACAAAACGGAGAAAGATTCCGCCGCCTCGGAGAATACCGCGGCAATCCCGGTATCTTTTGTTTCCGTTGGGTTTCCTGCCGTTTCGGCCATGGTGCAGAGCCCCCAGACCGTTTCGGCATGCCGAACACAGGCCGCCGGTACCGCCGTTCCGGCGGAAACGGCCGTTTCCGCGCCGTCCGCTCCTGCTCCGGCCGAAAGCGGTTCCGGGCTTGAAAACGGAATTGGAACCCTGCCGGTTCCGGCTCCATTTGCCGGGTCGGCGAATACGGCGTCGGCGCAATCGCCCGACAAAGCGGGCTTGCCCGTCACGGCGGAAACGCCGCGGGCAGAAGCTCCCGCTCCCAAGGCCGTAAAGCTGCCGGAGCGGACCGAAGCTGCGGAACTTCCTTCCGCAGCGCAAACCGCGGCCGTCGGGGAACAACCGGCTGACGTGCCGCAGGCGCAGGAAAAGATTTCCGAACTGCCGTTGGTTCAGGCGGAAACGGAGACGCAGGCGGACGCACAGGCCCCCCTTCCGGACGTTTCCAAGACGGACGACGAAAACAGGGTTGCCGCGCTGGGCTCCTACCGCAGCCTGATGCAGTCCGGCAACGTCGTCATCAAGATTTCGGACGCGCCTTCCGGGGTGCAGAAAGCGGTGCTCCACCGGGTGGCGGACCAGATTTCCGTGCATTACAAGGCCGGAAGCCCGCAGTTTGAAATGCAGCTTTTCCCCAAAAACCTCGGGAAGGTGACTGTAAAGCTCGGCGTGGAAAAAGGAAACCTGACGGTTGAAATCCTTGCCGCCAACCCCAAAACGCAGAGCATGCTGCTTTCCGGCTCCGACGAAATCCGCTCCCTGATCGAATCCACCGTGCAGCAGCCCGTTTTGGTGCAGCAGCCTTCCCAGAATACGAAATGGGACCAGGGGCAGGGCGGCGAGGGTCAGAGCGGCCGGCAGCAGCAACAGCAGGAGGAAAGCCGGCAGCAGCAGAACCGGCAGGACACCCCGTCCGCTTCCGACTTTATCGCGCTCATGCAGCGGCTCCGGACAAGCGTTTCTTCAGTTTAATAAGGAAGTGAGTTTTTTGGATTATCAAATCAACAATTACGGCGTCAGTTCGACCTATGGCACCTCTTCCGCTTCCAGCTCTTCCTCCACCCAGAAAAGTTCCGCATCCACGCTGGACACGACCGATTTTCTCAAGCTGCTCGCCGCGCAGATGTCAAATCAGGACGTGATGAATCCGGTGCAGGACACGGAATTTATTTCGCAGATGGCTCAGTTTACGTCGCTGCAGTCGATAGAAAACCTTTCACAGGTTTCTTATTCCCAGTACGGGGCTTCCCTGGTGGGCAAAACGGTCACGGTCGCGAAGTACGATGATTACGGAAAATATGTGGAAGATACCGGCGTCGTCAGCGCGTGCAACTTTTCCTCCGACGGATTCGAGCTTTCGGTAAACGGAAAGACCTACGACCTTTCCTCCGTGATGGAGGTGAAAACTCCGGAAACCGCGGCAGAGGTCTGACGGGCAGGCCGAATTTCACGCAGACAGGAGGCAGCTGTGGACGACATACAGTTCAAAAAAAATTATGCCGCGATGATTCCGCCGAATTATTCGGTCAACAACGCGAACAGCCAAAGGCAGGGCGATGCGGCATCGGCCGACGAGAGCGGCGATTTTGCTGAAATTTTCAACAGGACACTGCAGCAGCATTCGCTTACATTCTCCAAACACGCGATGCAGCGCATGGATTCCCGGCAGATTTCCGTTTCCCCCCAGTCGCTTTCCCAAATCAGCCAGGCGGTTGAAAACGCCCGTTCCAAAGGGATACAGGACGCTTTGATCGTGAAGGGGCAGACCGCTTTTCTTGTTAACGTGCCGAGCGGCACGGTGATTACCGCAATGAACGGCCGGGAACTGGCCGGCAATGTCTTTACAAATATCGACGGTGCCGTAATTTTATAACCGGACCTCTTGAGGGGGTTATCGGGCTTTGAACGACAGAGAAGCCCGTGCGGCATCCATGGAAAAGGAGCATAAAAATGTTAAGATCTTTGTTTTCCGGCGTATCGGGATTAAAAGCGCACCAGTCCAAAATGGATGTGATCGGCAACAATATCGCAAACGTGAACACATACGGCTTTAAGGCGTCCAGAACCACGTTCCGGGACGTTTATTATCAGACCATTTCCTCCGCGTCCAACGCGAGCGGCACCAAGGGCGGTTCCAACGCGTCGCAGATCGGCTACGGCACGTCCGTCGGCTCCATTGATCTGCTCAACACGCGCTCCGGGTTTGCTTCCACCGGCCTGGCCACGGACTGCTACATCGACGGCGAAGGATATTTTGTCATCAAGGACGGCTCCGGGAACGAGCGCCTGACCCAGGTGGGCACCTTCAGCTTTGACGGAAACGGGAACATGGTCGACGGCAATAAGAATTTCGTCTGCGGCTACGCGGTGGACAGAATTTCGGGCAAGGTTTCCGTCGGCGGTTCCACCATCGATTTCGGGACGGACAACGGGGAGCTCCTGGACGGATACACGGTAAAGGTGGCCTACGCGGACCCCGACCTGGGAACCGACGCGTCGGCGAGCACCAGCATTGTGGCGGACACGGCGGAAAAGACCCTGACCGTCACCTACACCCCGGCGGTGGCTTCCGGCGCGGTCACGGGGCCGACCACGCTCACGCCGGACGCGTTGCAGTCCGCCCTGCGCACGGATGCCAACTGGTCGTGGACGAACAACGGCGC
>JAAYUL010000118.1 GCA_012517675.1 Clostridiales bacterium
CGGTGACACAGGCGGAGATCGACTATGTCGGGAGCATCACGATCGACAGGGACCTGATGGACGCTGCGGGAATTCTGGAATACGAGCAGGTCCACGTTGCCGACATCGACAACGGGAACCGGCTTGTCACCTACGTGATCGCCGGCGAACGCGGGAGCGGCACCGTCTGCATCAACGGGGCGGGGGCAAAGCTGATTGCCAAAGGCGACAAGGTCATCATCATGGACTATTGTCAGATGAAAAAAGCCAAGGCGAAGAAATTCACGCCCAGGGTCGTTTTTGTGGACGACCGCAACGCCGAATGCAAAAAAGAAAACTGCAAATAATAAGGGGCGCGGCGGAAGAACAAATCCTGATGTTGAGGTTGACAAATCCGCTGAAAAATCGGATAATTACGTAAGCACGTTTTTTATTCCGTACTATCAGCGCGGCGGTATGCCGCCTTTTCCGCGCCGCCCCGGCGCAGACAGAATCGTAACACAGGAGGATGTCGTTTATGAAAAAAATTATGACCGCTCTGCTTGCGGTGGCAATTGCCGGAACCATGGCCGCCTGCGGCGTGGGCGACGTGGGGGGAAGCTCTTCCGCCGGGTCGTCTTCCAAGGCGGCGTCTTCGCAGGTGGTTTCTTCCGCGCCTTCCGCTTCCGCCTTTGACAACAGCCTGACCGGCCTGGAAAAATATCTGGCCGCGAACTCCGTGATTTCCGGGGACCCGACCGCCATGCAGGCCGAATTCATCGGCGCGAAAAGCGGCGCGAAATATCAGTTTGGGTACAACGGCAACAACAACGTCACCGTGGAGCTTTACGAGTTCGACACCGGCAGCCTGAGCAGCACCGCGCAGACCGTTCTGGACGAGGTCAAAGCCAAGGGCACCTTTACCATTATGGAGCAGAAAATTTCCGCCGTGATTTCCGACAGCGGAAAGTTCCTGATGATCTACAAGGACACCGTCACCGATAAAGACGAAAACAAGACCCGCCAGCAGCAGGTGACAAAGCTGTTCAAGGAGTTCCAAAAATAAAACAAAGTGATGTTTATACAGCAAAAGCCGCCCGTTTTGCCGGGCGGCTTTTGCTGACGTTTGGGAAACATTCGCCGTTTACGGCGAGCCATGCTGCTGTACAAATCATGGAAACAGTACTGCTAAAATATCTTATTTGTTATTTTTCCCTCAAAATTCAGAATGCGGGTGTGTTCCTCATGACCATCCTCCTCCGCGTGATTGGGGACCGAACATACCGCCTGAAAAAGACGCCGGCATTTGCTTTTTGGAAAATAAATTGGAAACGCCGCCCGCTTATGGTATGATATAGAAAATATAAAAATGGGCGTATGTTTTGGGACGGGGAGGAAACTGGCGATGGAAACGGAGAATGAGCTTCTT
Organism: Clostridiales bacterium; assembly: GCA_012517675.1. Taxonomy (GTDB): domain Bacteria; phylum Bacillota; class Clostridia; order Oscillospirales; family Acutalibacteraceae; genus Caproiciproducens. The sequence continues at coordinate 1,388 of JAAYUL010000118.1, forward strand.
TGGATTGCCGGGATCATGCAACGGATTTCCGCGGCTTACCGGCTGGCCTTTCTGTATACGCTCCGCGCGCGCTCCGCGCGGGCCGCGGCCGGGCGGGCGATTCTTTCCCTTGCCGCGGAAAAGCCCGGGCGGAGCGAAACAGAGCAGAAGGACCGCCTGTTCCGGCTTGCGCTTGCCTTTGCGAGGGAGCAAAAGCTGCGCGCGCTGTTCCGGGGGGAGGAACGCGAAGCGCGCCCGTTTTTCGCGCCGGAGCAGGAAGCCGCGTTTGCCGCCGTCGCGAAGCTTTCAAAAACAAATAGGATAATCTTATATCTATATTACGAAGAGGATTATGATATGGCGCGGATTGCCGGTCTTCTGCACCGGAGGGAGCGGCATGTCGCCGCCGCGCTGAAAAAATCGCTTGCGGCGCTGAACGCGGAGCCGGGCGGGCGGGATTGGGAATCGCTTCTTCCGATTCTGTTTAGGGCCGTTCAGCCGGAAGAAGCCCTGCGGGCCGAAATCGGGGAGCAGCTTGCGCAGGGGAAAAGGCGGCGCGGCCCGGCGGTACAATATGCGGCGGCGGGCGTTTTGGCGCTGCTGGTGCTCGGCGCGTTTGTCGCCGCCCCGCTTCTGGAAAGCAGGTCCGCGCGGGAGGCGGGGGGCGCCCCGGCGGATTCAGGGGCGGCTTCACAGGCGCAAGCCCTGAACCAATTGAAGCAGGACGTCCGCTTTTCGGTCGTTTCATACCGTTACAACGGAATAAAGTCAACCGTCGGTCTGAGCGGCGAGCCGGCTGTGTTTTCACTATCACAAACCAATTCTTACAGCGACGATACCCAAGTCAAATATTCTTATATTTATGATTTCGGCTTGCAGTATGACGGGCCCCTTTCGGTCAAAAGGGTCACCTATACCGCATGCAACTGCAGACTGATGAAAAAAGTTTATTTCGGACAAAAGCAATATGACAGCGGAGAAGCCTTTCAGGAAGCGGAAGGAAGCATTACCGGATGCCGGGAAGGAAATGAAAGCGAATATTATTTCGGATACACTTCCATGGGATATGTTTATTCGGCCGATCCGGACGACGCGTATGAGCAGATCAATCTGGCGGTCAGCATTCCATTTCAGGCAAAGAGGCGGACGGAGCAAAATTCCTCCGATTTATACGCGGAGGGGTATCGGACCGCCGCCCAAGCGGCGAAAGCGTTTCAAAAAGCCTGTGACAATGCCTGTATTCAGGTGGAGGTATTGGCTCAAGACGGAACCGCCATCCGGAAAACAATCCGGTTCGGCCATGTGGCGGAAACCAACAGCCTGACCGCGCGGGTGACGGAATAGGAAGCACCCGCCGCAGGCCGGAATAAAACAAATCGTATATTTTAATACGGATATTACAAAACGTTCTTCCCGAAAACGGCTTGGGGCTTCGAATCCATCCCCTGTTTGCAGGGTTGCCGCTCAGCTGCAGAAGCGGTGGTCGCCGATCACGGTGATGACGGGCCGTGAAAAAATCCACTTGCTGGTGCTTTTTGCGGGGTTATAGTAGTAAATGGCCCCGCCGGAGGGGTCCCAGCCGTTGATCGCGTCGCGCGCCGCCTTATAAGAGGAATCCTCGACGGCGGCGTTGATCCCGCCGTCGTTCAGGCAGCTGAACGCGCCGGGCTGGTAGATTACGCCCGCGAGCGTGTTTGGAAAGGAAGGATGCTCCACCCGGTTCAGGATGACGGCGGCGACCGCGACCTGCCCCGTGTAGGGTTCCCCGCGGCTTTCCGCCGATGTGACCCGCGCGAGCAGCGCCACGTCGGTGCTGCTGAAGCCGCCCTGTCCGCCCGCGGCGTATCCGAGCCCGAGCGCCTTCAGCGTTTTGGCCCCGGCGATCCCGTCGGGCGTCAGACCCTTCGCGCGCTGAAACTGAATCACGGCGTTTTTGGTCTGTGTTCCGAAAATGCTGTCCACATTCCCTTTATAATACCCCATGTCCCGCAGCTTGACCTGAATCTGTTTGACCTCCGTGCCCTGGGAGCCCATTTTGGAGAGCGTCTGAACCGAACCGCCAAGATGCGTGACCATGGCAATGACAAGGATATTGACCAGAACGACAATGACAATGCTCCAAATATATTTCAGCTTATGATTCATGAAAAACACCTCGGTGAAATTTTTCCCAACCTGCGCGCGATTATCCGGAAAACGGAACAACAAACGCGCCGGGGGTGAAAAAGGGCCTGTTTTGCCGCAAAAAGCGGGAATTTGGGGGTAAAATTAAAAAAACTTGAAAAAAATCAAAAAAAGGGGTTGACGAACGGTGTTGTATTTGGTATTATAGTCAAGCGCCTTACGAAAGGCGGTACGGAAAAAGCGAGGCGGAAAGCCAAGCGGAAGCCGGCAGGACCTTGAAAATTAAAC
>JAAYUL010000119.1 GCA_012517675.1 Clostridiales bacterium
CGCAGATTTCCTCCTGGTTTTTTTCATCCTCCAGCAGCATTCTTTCCTTTTGGCTTAACTGAATCTGTGCCTGCATAAAAAAGCTCCTTTCACGTTTTCCGTTTGTCATACGTTTGTCGGCTTCGTGGGGAATTGCCACGGCTGACGGTATGCCGGGTTCCTTTGTCGTGTACAGGCCCTTTTGTGATCAAAGCCTGTCTCTTTGAAATATTCTGAACATCACAGGATAAAATATGTATCGAAAATCTGATCTTTTTCAAAGGTTTGTGTAAAGGGTGATGCGTTATCAACGAATATCTGGAAGTGGCTCTCAGATCCATCCTCACGTTTATCGGACTTCTCGGTTTGGCCTTGCTGATGGGCAGAAAGCAGCTGTCGCAGATCACGTTTTTCGACTATGCCGTCGGAATCACGATCGGTTCCATCGCGGCGGTTCTTGCGGTGGACCGGTCGGTCAGTGTTGCCGACGGGGCGATTGCGCTCGTTTTGTGGGCGGTCATGCCCGTTATTGTCGGATCCATCGCGATGAAAAGCATTCGCTTCAGGATGCTGGTCGACGGGGAGCCGAAAGTCGTGATTCAAAATGGCAGCATCATCCATAAAAATATGCGGAAAGAAAAATACAACATGGGCGACCTTTTAATGCAGCTGCGGGATAAAGGAATTTTTGATCTGTCGGAGGTGGACTTTGCTATTTTGGAACCGAACGGAAAGTTAAGTGTTCTGAAAAAACCGGAGTGCAGCTCCGTGACTCTGAAAGAAATGAACCTGTCGGCAGATTATAAAGGCGTCATGCTCGAACTTGTGATAGACGGAAAAATAATAGAGAAAAGCCTGAAAGCGCTGGGACGGGATTCTGACTGGCTTCGGAATCAGCTGAACAAAAGGAACGTTACGAACGTGGACGATGTGATTTTTGCCGGATGCTTTTCCGACGGTGAGCTGTATGTTTCATTGAGGAATCATTTGACCGGCGTTCCTTTGATTTAGCGGCGGGCAGGAAGGCGGGTTTTCCATGGCTGCCGCAAATTCATCCGGGGATCGGGCGTGCCCGCTGCATCATGTGACGGGAAATCCCGAACAGCCGCATCAAGCGGATCGGATTTTTTTCATGATGCTGTACAGGAAATAGAAAGATGTGGTATAATGGTTTCAAATAAAATTATGATCGGGTGAATGATGAAAATACATAAAATCCGGTTCCTTGAACCCGGCAATTTACCGTATCGCCGTTCCATAAGGAATTTATACGTTTACGATCGGTATATCCGAACGCCGTCCATCGGTCTGCTGACGCTGGCGACCATTGTAAAGCGGCAGGTCGGCGATACCTTGATGTACAGTGAATCCATTTCCAAAATCAGATGGGAAGATGTGCTGGACGCGGACATTGTGTTTATCGGGATTTTTACATTCAACGCAAACCGCGGTTATGAGCTGGCACAGTATATTCGCCGGCATTCCAAAGCCGTGGTTGTGCTTGGGGGGCTTCACGCTTCCATGAATTATCCGGAAGCCTGCCGCTGCAGCGACTATGTGCTGCTGGGGGAAGGCGACGAATCGATTCTGAAGCTGATCGATGCCGTTGAGAAGGGAAGCGCCGTCGATTTCCCCGGGGTGGCCTGTTGGAAAGACGGAAAAGCGCTCACGACCGGAGCCTGCCCTCCTCCAAAGGACATCAACGTGATTCCGGACCGCGACCTGTTGTACCGCTATCGGAAAATGGCGGGCCGAAACACGGTCTGGCCGCAGGTGCACGCCTCGCGCGGATGCCCCCATCATTGTGACTACTGTGCTTTGGTGCGTCATTTTGGAAGAACCGTCCGCACCCGTTCGCCTGAAAATGTTGTGGCGGACATTCGGTACTCCATCGCCTTTCATGACCAGGGCCATCACCGTCTGACCAAAGTGCTTTGGATAACGGACGATAATTTTTTTGCCGACCGCGCGTGGGCACTTTCGGTGTTGCAGGCTATCATTCAAAGCGGAATCCAATATCACTTTACGATTCAGGCGCGATATGAAGTCGGGTTTGACGATGAGATGCTGGAGCTTCTGAAAAGGGCCGGGTTTATGGAGCTTGCCATGGGAATTGAATTTCTGGAAGACGAGGCGTTTCAAAATTACCACAAACAAAGCACCTGCGGCGAGATCATACGCTCCATTGAAAATATACAGAAACACGGTCTGCGTGTGCGCGGCCTGTTTATCGTAGGCGCCGACAATCATACGAAAGGCGTGGGAAACCGGCTTGCCGATTTTGTGATTGAGCATCATATCTGCGGCGTGCTGATACAATCCATGTATTTCGTTCCCGGTACGCCGGTCTATGAAACACATAAAAACAAATTGATCCATACGGACTGGTCCAGATACAACGGCAATGTCGTGCATTACCCTGAAAATATTTCTCCTTACGGGCTGCAGCGTGAAATGATCTTAGCAAGCCGGAAAATCTATTCCTTCAAACGGCTCCTGAAAGCTGTTTTCTGCCGGAGGGGGCTGGAACGCGTCCTGTTTTTCGGCGAATATTTTTGGCAAAAAAGCATTCGTGCCGATCTGAGAAAGGAGCTGCCTTTTTTAAAAAAAGTATCGGAAGAATCCGGATTGTATCCCGCCCAATGAAAAACCTTATGAAAAAGCCTCCGGGTTGGCACTTTCATCATGTGCCAATCCGAAGGCTTTTCAGTTTGCTGTGTTGCGGCGTTTAACCCTTGCTGCTTTGCGTTTTTTAACCTGAGAGATATCATCTGTGCAAAAACGGGCTTTACAAGCCCTGACAGACGGCTTTTTGCGTGTTATTTATTTGCTCATCATGTAATTAATGAACATGACTTCATCTTCTGGATTCTCAACTTTCAGTTCTGCGGAAATCGTGGAGTTTTTAGCTTTCTCCAACAGCGATCTTACACCGTACAGCTGGGAAAGCTTGCTTTTCAGGTTCAGCTTATCACCGTCATCGGTTACTAGGTAGACATTTCCTTTGGCTTTATCCAACAGTTCTATCAGTTTCAAAACATCAATATCAAACAATTTCATATTTAATATCCCCTTAAAAACGGTTTATTATGAACAAATTATAACATGGGAACGGCTGAAACACAATGGTCAATTGTGCAATTTTGCTCGATTTGCATCGCGATTCCGCAAATAATTCCGAAACAGCTTTTCATCTTCCGTGCTTTCAAATTTGATCTCAGGTGAAAGTGTTCCGTCTTCTGCGCTTTCGAGCATCATACGGATGCAGTAAAGCAGGGAAAGGGTGCTGCTCAGGTTAAAAAGTACGCCGTCGTCCGCAGCAAGATATACCGCTTTGCTTGATCGCTTCAGCAAAGCGATCAATTCGCCGGCGCTGATGTTTTCAAGTTTCATTGGGATACCTCCTTTCTTATAATCCAATAGTATCATATAATATGCACAAACGCAATACGGAATGTATAGAAAAAAATCCGAATATCAGGGAAAAATACACAAATTATTAGCTAAATTAATCAGTAATAAATAGAACAGAAGGCGTTTGCGCGCCGCTGCGCGCAGGTGTTGCCGGGGTGATTTGGCATAAAAACAGCGGGAAGTGGGGGAAAGAATGAATTTTGCGTATGAAATCAACCGAAAAGTTCACATATTGTTTATTGAATGGCTTGATTCATTATAGTACAATAACATTAGTTGCTTAAGATATATTAAGGATGATTTTTGTGTTTGGTTATGTCAGGCCCCAAAAGTCGGAGCTGCTCGTCCGGGAATATGAAGAATACCGGGCGGTGTACTGCTCCCTCTGCCGCCGGCTCGGCAAGAGCTACGGCGCGGCCGCGCGGCTTACCCTCAGCTATGACTGCACGTTTTACGCCATGCTGCTTTTGGCGCTCGATCTTGGCTGCACAGGGTATCGAACCGGCCGCTGCGTTGTAAATCCCTTGAAAAAATGCACATTCTGTGTGCATGGGGAAGAGCAGTTCACTGCGGCGTCCGCCCTTTCGGTCCTGATGACATACCAGAAAATCAGGGACGATATTCAGGATTCCGGCGCTTTTGGCAAGCTGCGCGGGTATTTGCTTCTTCCGATCGCCGCTTGCGCGCGGCGAAAAGCCGCCAGAGATTTCCCTCGCCTGGAGCAGATCGTGTCCGACGCGATGGAGCAGCAGCGAAAGGTGGAAAGCGGCCCGTTTTCCGGGATCGACCGGTGTGCGGAGCCTACCGCCTTCATGCTGCAGGGCGTATTTGAATGGAGCGCCGGTTCCGACGAAAGTTCGGACAGCCCCAAATTCCGCGTTTTGCGCCAGTTGGGGTATTTTCTTGGCCGATGGGTCTATTTGATGGATGCCGCCGACGATATGGAAAAGGATCTGGAATCCGGGGCGTTCAATCCGTTTGTCAGGCAGTTTCACCTGAACGGCTCAAGCAGCCGGGAGGAAATCGATAAGGTCAAGGCATATGCGAATCAAACGCTGAACGCAACGCTTTCCCGGATGCTTGCCGCTTTTTATCTATTGGATACCAAGCATTTCGGCCCGATTCTTCTCAATATTGTTTCCAAGGGTCTTCCCGAAATTCAAAAAGAAATACTGTTCAAAAAGGAGAAAATGAATGTCGGATCCTTATAGAATATTAGGAGTTTCCCACACGGCGACGGATGCGGAAATCAAAGCGGCCTACCGGGAGCTTGCGAAAAAATATCACCCCGATAATTATTCCGGCAGTCCGATCGCGGATCTTGCCGGCGAAAAAATGAAAGAAATCAACGAGGCGTATGATGCTATTGTCGCCGAGCGCAAACGCCGCAAGCAGGATGGCGGCGGTTCGCAGTATTACCATTCTTCGGAGGATTATGCAAATCCGGGGCATGGCTCTTATTATTCCGGTACCGGTTCCGGGTTCAGCGATGTCAGAAATCTGATTATGGCGGGCCGCATTGCGGATGCGGAACAGATTTTGAACGGCGTCCCGGCGGAAAGCCGGAACGCGGAGTGGTATTTTCTGAAGGGCACCGTGCTTTATAAGCGCGGCTGGCTGGATGAAGCGTACAATCACTTTTCCCGCGCGTGCCAAATGGACCCCAACAATCCGGAGTACCGTGCCGCTTTCAATCAGGTCACCAACCAGAGGAACGGCGTGTACGGCGGCTACAACCCTACGTTTTCCCGCGGTGAAAACTGCAGCTCCTGCGACATCTGTTCGTCGCTGCTGTGTGCCGACTGCTGCTGCGAATGCATGGGCGGCGACCTGATCCCCTGCTGCTGAAGGGAGGCGGACTGCGTTGAACCGAACTGTTTGCGTGTCGTTCTGCGGCGTGGTAACCGCCCTGTGCACCGCTCTGATGTTTTTTACGGGACTGATTCCGGTCGGAACTTATGCGTTTCCCGCCATGGCGGGGGCGCTCATGATTGTGATTGTGGTGGAAATGGGTACCGCGTGGGCCTGGCCGGTTTACGCGGCTTCTTCCATCCTTTCTTATCTGATTGCGGGCGACAGGGAAGCGTCGTTGCTTTTCATTTTGTTTTTCGGATATTACCCGATTCTGAAAGCGGTCATTGAAAGACACAAAAAAGGGTTTGTGTCTTATCTGCTGAAATTTATTGTATTCAACGCCGCGATGATCGCGGAATATTTTATCAGCATTACGGTTCTTTCCGTTCCGCAGGAAAGCTTTTATCTGTTTGGGGTAAATCTGGCCGTCGTTTTTCTGGCCGCCGGCAATTTGGTGTTCGCAGTTTATGACTTCGGGATTTCCTCCCTGGTTGTGGCTTATTATCGGCGGCTGCATCCTTCGGTGTCCCGGCTGTTCAGAATGAAATAAACGTCCGCTCCGTTCTGGATCGGACAATGGCCGGGAATCCGCGTTGAAAAGCCCCTGTATGGTGCGAAGAATTTGCAGAGCCCTCATGTTTAATTCCCTTTGATCTGGCAATGATAACCAGGCGGAGGGTTTTTTATGATGGCAAAAAGATCGGCAGTGGTTTTCGGCGGCTTAATGCTGAGCATGTTCCTGATCATCCTTGTGCTTTTTACACTTTCCGGCGGGGCCCGTCTTGCCGAAACGGCGGAGAAGCAGGTTACTTATCAACTGGTGGCCGCCAATACGCGCGGCACGATTTACGACTGCAATAAAAATCCTCTGACCGGCAACGGGAAGGAAGAGTATATTGCGGCGATTATTCCCGGTGTTGAGTCGGCGGCTGCGCTCAGCAGGGTTTTGCCCGCGAAAACCATGCAGTCGGTTTACCCTTCCCTTACCGCGGGCAAGCCGTTTTCTCTCGTGCTCCCACAAAGTGTGACCGCAGAGGGGATCGATCTGTTTACCCTGAAAAAGAGGTATACCAGTCCGCAGATAGCCGTGCATGCCATCGGGTACCTGGACGGAGAAGGGAACGGCGCCGCCGGAATTGAGAAAGCGTTTAACAGCCGGCTCCAGGAAAATCAGGGGCAGATTTCCGTAACCTATCAGGTGGATGCGCTGAACCGCGTTTTAGCAGGGGAGAAGCAGGTGGTCAGCGACACCTCCTATCTGCATAACAGCGGGGTCGTACTTACGCTGGACAAAAATATTCAGGCGGCGGCGGAAGCCGCCGCTGAAAAACATCTTACGAATGCCGCGGTTTTGGTCGCGGAGGTTCCCGACTGCAAAATCCGCGCGATGGTCAGCCTGCCGGATTATAATCCCTGCAATGTGGCTGCGGCGATGAAAACCGACGGCTCTCCGCTGCTCAACCGCTGCATGGAGGCTTACAGCGTGGGGTCGGTGTTCAAACTGGTTTCCGCTTCCGCCGCGCTGGAATATGGAATTTCCCCGGAAACGCGCTACACCTGCACCGGTTCCATCAATGTGGACGGCGGCATTTTTCATTGCTATAACGGAAAAAGCCACGGCGATGAAGATATGAAAGACGCGATCGCGCAGTCCTGCAACACCTATTTTGTAAATTTAATGCAAATGGTGCCCCAGTCCCGCTTTTTGCAGACGGCTAAAAATATGGGCTTTGGTGAATCGTTCGAAATTGCGCCCGGGCTCAGTTCATCCGCAGGGCATCTGCCCACGCGGGAAAGCCTGAATATTCCGCGCGCGCTGGCCAATTTTTCGTTCGGTCAGGGTGATCTGACCGCCACACCCCTGCAAATCACCGCAATGGTCAACGCGATTGCCGGCGACGGAACCTTCACGCCTCCCAGCCTTTATGAAGGTTTGGTGGACGAAAACCTGCAATATACCGAAAAAGCGCAGGAAAAGAAAGGCGTCACGGCCATTTCGGAATCAACGGCACGGCTGCTCCGTTCGTTTATGAAGCAGTCCATTGAAACCGGCACCAGCGAAAAGGGGAAACCCACCAGAGGGGATGCGGGAGCGAAAACGGCCACCGCGCAGACCGGACGGTTTGTCAACGGGGTGGAACAGGTGGAGTCCTGGTTCTCCGGCTTCTACCCATATGAAAATCCCAAATATGTCATTACGGTATTCGCCGAGGGCGGCACGGGCGGCGGGGCCACCTGCGGCCCGGTATTTCAGGAAATTGCAGATTATCTTTACGACAAAACCAGCTGAATTATTCTTGCCGGCGCTCCGCCTTATTTTCAGAAAAGCGCCCGTGATCAAATGTTTCCGTTTGCTATTTTGTGATACTTTTTGCGGCACTTTTTTATAGAATTGCAATAATGTGGCAAAAAAGTATATTGAATAGCTAAAATTGTGTCATCGAAATCAGCATTATTTTTGCAAAATAAATGATATAATTAAACTTGGAGGGAGTTAATTATATGTTAAGCAAACGGGAGCGAAAAATTCTCCAGATTCTAAACAATCAAAAAAATTACATAACGATCAATATGATTGCGGAAGAAATCCATTTTTCGCCCAAAACAGTCCGGAATGATTTGATTGAGATTAAAGAATTTGTATTGCAGAACCAGCTTGGTGAGATTATAGCGAAACCGAAAAACGGCGTTAAATTAATCACGACAAATGAAAAATGGGATAAGCTTCAAAGTATCCTGAGCAATGATGATTCCATGATTCCGTGGGGCGTTCCTTTAGAAAAACGCAAATATGAAATTTGCAGAATATTGCTTCAAAAATCAAAAGTCAATATGGCGGAAATTGAGAGGCAGTTATATATTGGAAGGTCCGGGGCCGAAAAGGCTTTGGAAGAAGCGGAAAAATGGCTGAACGGCAAAAACATCAAGGTGTGCAAAATCCGGGGGAAGGGCCTACAGGTTGTCTGCACGGAATTTTCACGCAGACTTGCGTTTCTGGAGCTGTTTTTTGCGTTGAACAAAGTCAACAGAAAATCGGCGTTTTTCAGGGAGTCCGATCCCCGTCTGCTGAGTGAGTTTTCTTTCTATTTAAAGGGCTTTAATATTTCCGACGTGATTCGCAGTGTGGATGAAACGGAAAAAAAATACGGATTTCACCTGGAATATAACTCCCGACAGCAACTTTTTTTTTTGATACCCTTCGTCCTTTTTCATAACAGGGCGGATTCCATCCTGGATGATCAGTTTTTATTAAATCAATCGCCTTTCAATCGTCGAATCGCTGAAGATCTGGCAGCACGGCTGGAGAATAAATACCACACCGTGATTCCGCAGAACGAAAAAAAATACCTTGTTTTCTGCGTCAGCATATCCGAGATTCAAAAGTTTACCGACAGTGCAGGCTGTTTGGCCTGTGAAAACAACGAGCTTGAGTTCTTTGATTTTGTCAAACGGTTCATTGGCTTGATCAGCGAGATCATGGATATTAATCTGAAATCCGACGATATTCTGGAGCTTAATCTGTTTTTATACCTGAGATCGGCGGTTGAGCGTCTTCGGTACGGCATTCATCTTTCCAATCCTTTTTTGCCGAAGGTCAAAATTGAATATCCCAATATTTTTGCCATTGTTTGGGCGGCCAGTGTTCTGATTGAAAACGATATGGAAGTCGAAATAAGTGAAAACGAGATCGGTTTTCTGACCATTTACATGATCGGAGCGGTTGAGCGGGCGAATTCCAAAGTCAAAGCCAGCGTCCTTTGCAATTACGGCGCGGGCGTGTCTCAGCTGCTGAAACAGAAAATCGAAAGATTTATTCCCAATATACTGGTTTCCGACATTGTATCCGTTCAGGACTCCGAAAAAGTGAGGAACAACGACTGCGATTTTGTCATTGCATCGGAAGATTTCGGAGCGACTTTCGGCGGTAAGGACACGGTGATCGTCGACAATTTCATCGTTCCCTATGATGTGAAGGAAATCGAGAAAAAAATTCTTGAGATACAAAGGCAAAAGATGAACCGCATCGCCAAGGAAGACGCCTTCTGGCATATCAAGCTTTTCGACAGTGCGTTTGTTCAGTTCCTGAACCAACCCTGCGACAAAAAGAGTTTGTTGAGCGAGATGTGCGCGCAGCTGGAAAAAAGAGGATTTGTGTCAAAAGGCTTTTTGGATTCGGTCCTCGACAGAGAGAGAGTCGCTTCCACCGGAATCGGAAAACAGGTTGCCATTCCGCACGGCTCTACCAAATTTATTGTGCGCCCCATTATTTCCGTCGCTATTTTGAAGGAACCGATCCTCTGGAATGACAACGAGTGGGTGGATTTGATTTTCCTGCTTGCGCTGAAACCGGACGGCGCGCTTCATATGAAATCACAGATTATGAAATTCTATTCCGTACTATCCACAGTGTTCGACGATGAAAAAAGTCTTAATTATGCAAAAAGCATCGGGAATCCAAAAGAGTTCGCCGATTATATGAACCGGCTGACGGAATGATTGTTTCGATTGAGCAACTTGGGTTTCAATTCGGAACCGCATGGATCGCTCGTCGGCAGTAATTGTCAACAAGGAAATAAAATATCCAAACGGCGCTTCCACAGGTTCTGTTAAGCCGGAAGGGTGTTTTTGTTCCCTGTTATAAAAATTCATAATATGGAGGGGTAAAAGTGATTGGCGACATGCTGAAACCGGAAGCTGTATTTTTAGGGGTCGAAGTACCGGACCACAAGAAAAAAAGCGCGTTAAAAACGGTGAGCAAATTGTGTGCGCAGTACAGTGGACTGAAAGAAAATGTCCTCCTGAAAACATTCATGGGCCGTGAAAAAGTGGAATCGACCGGATTTGGGGGAGGCGTTGCGATTCCTCACGCAAAAATGGATCATCTGGAAAAGCCTTTTATTGCCATTGTGCGTTTCGCAGAACCGGTCGAATGGGACTCCATCGACGGGGAACCGGTGAAGGTTGCGATTGCGCTGGTTATGCCGAGAGTGGATGCGGACAACACGCATTTGCAGGTCCTGTCTAATTTTTCCCGGAAACTGGCGGACGACTCCTTTATCGAACATATCCTCAATGATGAAAATCCCGAAGAACTGTGCAGCTATATTGTAGAACAGATGGGGGATGAATCAAAATGAAAATTGTTGGTGTGACAAAGTGCCCGGTTGGAATTGCGCATACATATCTGGCGGCCGAAAAGCTCGACAAAGCAGGCAAAAAATTGCAGCATGAGATCAAGGTGGAAACACAGGGCGCGCAGGGTACGGAAAACAAACTGACCGATGAGGAAATTGCGCAGGCCGATTATGTGGTGATTGCGGCCGATGCCGCAATTGAGGGGAAAGACCGGTTTGTCGGCAAAAAGGTCCTTGAAATACCGATCAAAGAAGTGATCCGGGACGCTGCCGCTGTGATCAACAGCCTGGGAAACCGCTCCAAAGTGTACGAGCAGACCAAAACGGAAGAAGGTACGGAAAAACGCGGCGCAAGCGGTGTAAGCGGCGGAAAAGGCGCCATGAAGCAGCTGATGAACGGCGTGTCGTACATGATACCGTTTGTTGTTGTCGGCGGTTTGTTTATTGCGATTTCCATTTCCTTCGGCGGCACTCCCACTGCCAAGGGAATGGTGATTAATTCCGAATTCTGGAACAGGGTAAGCGCGATCGGCAGCATCGGCTTCAACCTGATGATCCCGATTCTTGCCGGATTTGTCGCGTTCGCCATTTCCGGAAGAGCCGCGTTGGCGCCCGCCATGATTTCCGCCATGGTGGCAAACAACAAGGATATTTTGGGAACGAGCGCCGGAACAGGCTTCATCGGCGCGATTCTGGTCGGCTATATGGCCGGCTACCTTGTAAAATGGATGAATACCTGGAAAATTCCGAAAAGCATCCGGCCGGTCATGCCGATTTTCGTCATACCGATTCTGGGTACCGGCATTATTTCGGCGGCATTGATTTTTGTTCTGGGCGCACCGATTTCCTGGTTCATGACGGCGCTGCAGAATATTCTGAACGTTTTGTCCAAGAATTCGGCAACGGCTATTCCGCTTGGCTTGCTCCTGGGAGCGATGATCGGGTTTGATATGGGCGGCCCGATCAACAAAGTGGCGTTCTTGTTCGGCACGGCGTCTATTGTGTCGGGCACGCCGCAGATTATGGGCGCGGTTGCATGCGCAATCCCGGTGCCCCCTCTGGCGATGGGCCTGGCAACGCTGATCGACAAAAAATGTTTTGACGATGAAGAGCAGGCCGCCGGTGTGCCCGCGCTGCTGATGGGCCTGATCGGCATCTCGGAAGGCGCCATTCCGTTCGCGGCGTCTGACCCCAAGCGTGTTATCCCGAGCAATATTATCGGCGCCAGTATTGCCGGCGCCATTGGAATGGTGCTCGGCATTACGGACGCGGTTCCCCATGGCGGTCCGATCGTCGGCTTCCTCGGCGCCACAAACAATCTTGCGCTGTTCCTGCTGACCATTGTGATCGGATCTGTCATAACGGCCGTGCTGACTGTTTTCTTAAAAAGAAGAAAAGTGAAAGCTTAATCTAACAAATTTGTAAGGAGCGAAAGAATTATTATGCAGAATTTTGTTTATACCGTTACGGACCCGGAGGGTCTTCATGCACGTCCGGCGGGCTTATTGGTAAAATGTGCCCAGTCGTGCGGTTCCGATGTCAAAATTACGTTAAACGGCAGGACGGCCGATGCGAAACGCCTTTTTGCCGTGATGGGCCTTTGTGTGAAGCAAAATGATCAGATGGCTTTCGCGGTCGAAGGATCCGATGAAGCGGCCGACTGCGAAAAACTGAAGGCATTTTGTGAAGCCAACCTTTAAAAGGTGATTCAAATGAAAAAACTCAATGGAATCGGTGCCTCTGGTGGTATCATCATGGGGCGCGTGGCGTTTCACCGCAGCGGAAACGCTCAAATTGAAAAGCGCCGGATTGAGGATGTAAAGGGCGAGCTTTCCCGTTTGGAAACAGCAAAAAAAGAGGCGTTGGGCTTTCTGAATGAAATTTATCTGACGTCTTTGAAACGGGTCGGAGAAAAGGATTCCATGATTTTTCAGATCCATATGATGATGCTTCAGGACGAGGATTTTCTGGATGCGATCAAGAATAAAATCGAACGGGAGCAGGTCAATGCGGAATATGCGGTGTGGGCGGTCGGCCAGGAGTTCGCGGCACGGTTCGCCCAGATGGATTCCGAGTATATGCGCGGCAGACAGGCGGACGTGATCGACATATCCAAGCGCCTGATCCAGTATCTGGACGACAGGATGGCGTACGGCCCGGCGCAGATGGATGAGCCGTCCATTCTGGCGGCGGAAGACCTGTCCCCGAGCGAAACCATGCAAATGGACAAAGCAAAGCTGTTGGCGATCATCACGCGCGGCGGTTCCAAAACCTCCCACTCCGCTATTCTGTCAAGGACAATGGGAATTCCGTCCGTCGTCGGGCTGGAAAACGGCTTTGAAGAGCTGAAAAACGGCGTGACCGTCATTGTTGACGGCACTTCCGGAGAGGTCATTGTGGAGCCGGATGAAAACGCTGTTGCAGATTATGAAAAGCAGCGCAAAGAATATCTGGACAGCCAGCAAAGGCTGCGGCAGGTTCTAACCTCCAAGGTCGTTACGAAAGACGGCAGGACGGTGGCGATCAATGCCAATATCGGGCACCCCGGCGATGTGGAAAGCGTATTGAAAAACGGGGCGGACGGCATTGGGCTGTTCCGCAGTGAGTTTTTGTACATGGGACACGACGCTTTGCCTTCGGAGGAAGAACAGTTTCAGGCGTATAAGCATGTGCTTGAAAAAATGGATGGGAAACCGGTGATTGTCCGCACATTCGACATTGGCGCGGATAAACGGGTGCCGTATCTGAATTTGCCGGAGGAAGACAACCCCGCGCTCGGCTACCGGGCTATCCGCATCTGCCTCAACCGGAAAGAGCTTTTCTGGACACAGCTCCGGGCCTTGCTCCGCGCTTCGGCGTTCGGGAATCTGGAGATCATGTTCCCGATGATCATCTCCGTCGATGAGCTGACGGCGGCCAAGGCGATGGTGGAGGAAGTGAAATCGAGTCTGGCCGCGGAAAGCATTGCGGTTGCGCAGGACATTAAGATCGGAATCATGGTGGAAACACCGGCGGCGGTCATGATGAGCGAAGAGCTTGCGGAAGAGTGCGACTTTTTCAGCGTAGGAACCAATGATTTGACGCAGTATACGCTGGCGGTGGACCGCATGAACGGAAAAATCTCAAAGCTGTACAACCCGCGTCATCCCGCCGTCCTGAAAATGATTCGGATGGCTGCGGAAAATGCGCACAAGGCCGGAATCTGGATCGGCATCTGCGGAGAATCCGCCGCGGACCCCGAGTTGACCGAAGCATATTTGGAAATGGGGATCGACGAGCTGTCCGTAGCGCCGTCGTCCGTTTTGGAACTGAGGGACCACTGCCTGAATCTGGTGAAATAATGGAGGCCCGTCTGCTGTTGTAAAACAGGAGGAACCGGTGTAACGCTATTTCCCGCGATATCGGGATTCGAACATAGGAACATACGGAAAAACGCCGTCCGGGTCGGTTCAGCCTTCCCGGGCGGCGCTTTTTCACGATTTTTTCCGTATTCTATTCCAAGATAATCCTGTGTTCCACCAGATGCATTTCTTTGATCCGCGCCCGAACCGTTTTCCGTTCCCCATAAATATTTTCCAGATAAATTTTATCCTGTTCCAAAGGGACTACCTTGTCGACCGCATCCAGCAGAAGGAGTTCTTCGCCGTCGGGCTCCAGTAAAAACACGTTGGCTTCACACATTTTCTTCCCCCCTGATCAGACTTTTCACAAAATGAACGGCATGGCTGATATGGTGGGGCAGCGGTTCGCTGCCGACTCCCATCACATAAAGATTGCACCGGTTCAGCGGAATCAGCACCTTTTTGGCGGGGCTTTCCGCAACGGCGCG
The DNA here is from genome assembly GCA_012517675.1 of Clostridiales bacterium. Classification (GTDB taxonomy): domain Bacteria; phylum Bacillota; class Clostridia; order Oscillospirales; family Acutalibacteraceae; genus Caproiciproducens. The sequence continues at coordinate 14,212 of JAAYUL010000119.1, forward strand.
CGCCATGGCGGGAGTCAGCTCTCCCAGCATGGAATTCGCGGCAACAATCGCAATGCTGCCGATCACCACGTCTGCCTTCGGCGCATTGAACACAATGGCGTTTTCTCCGGTAGCGCCTTCATTCGCGCCGGCACGCAGCATTTGGGAGGTCGCAAGGGCGTTCGTCCCGAGGGCCAGAATCGAAAGGTCGTCCCCGAGTTCCGCGCGAAGCATTTCAATGATTGCCTTGCCGATTCCTCCGCCCTGACCGTCTATTACGGCAATCCGCATTCAACCACCATCCATCCGCCGGAAGCATCTTCCGAAATTTTTCGAACGAATCCATTGTATGCTTCCTGCGGACAAATGTCAAAGGAATTCCATCCTTTCAGGAAAAGTCGATCGTATCCGGATAAGAATCGTCCACCAGATTGACCGCTTTAAGCAATTCGGTGTTTTTCATCAGATCGTTCACCGGACCGTCCGCCGCAACGGCGTGATCCTCTCCAAGCAGAACCGCGCGGTCCGCAACGCGGGCGGCAAGCTCTAAATGGTGCGTGGAGGTGATCAGCGTTCTGCCCGCTCCCGAAAGGGACTGCAGCAAACGCAGGAGCCAGACCTGCGTGCGCGGGTCAAGTCCGTTGGTTGGCTCGTCCAGAATCAGAACCTCCGGGTTCATGACAAGGACGGAGGCGAGCGCGACCTTTTTCTTTTCTCCGCCGCTCAGCTGGAACGGCGTCCGCTGCGCAAGCGGCTCAATGCCGAGCATCCGCATCATGTCCCGTGTCCGTTCGGTTACCGCCTGCGGCGGGAGCGCCTGCTGCTGCAGGCCGAAGGCGATTTCTTCCTCCACCGTGCTGCAGAAAAGCTGGACGTCCGAATCCTGAAAAATAAAGCCCACCCGCCTGTGGTACGAAAGGGCAAAGCGGTCGTCGTTCATCCGTTTTTCCGTGACGGCGGCACCGAAGGCGGTAAACCGGCCTTTCTGCGGGAAAAGCAGCCCGGCGAAAAGCTTCAGAAGCGTCGATTTTCCGCTTCCGTTCGCACCGAGGATACAAATCCGTTCTCCGGCCCGGAACGCGACATCGATGCCGCAAAGGGACGGCGCCCGACCCGGGTAGGAATATTCGGCGTGGTTCAGTTCAAATAGCGTTTCAGTCGGGTTGCTCAAAACAAAAGCTCCTCCGCAAGTAAAATCAAAAAAATCAGCGCGGCCGCGAACAGAAAAACAGCGTCGTTCGCGGTCATCTTCCGTTGTTGAAACCCCGCCGGCCGGCCGGAATACCCCCGGCAGCACATGGCGCTGTAAATTTCTTCACTGAGATAGTGAGATTTCAGAAATAAAAACGCCGCGCTGTGCCCCATAAACCGCCGATTCAGGCTTGTCCCGAGTTTTCCGCAGGAACGCAGGAAGCGTGCCTGCATCAATTCCAGCGCGGTGCGCGCCATGACAAATAAATACCGGTAAGCCATGTTCAGCACGCTGATCAGCAGGGCGGGAACACGCATGGCGGCAAGCCCGCCGGTCAGCGACGACCAGCGGGTGGTAAGCAAAAGCAGAGCGGCGAAGGAAAGCGAAATACCGGTCCGCAGGCCGATTCTGGCCGCGGACCAAAGGCCGGCGGCGGAAAAATACAGACCGTTTGAAAAGCCGGGCGCATCGGCGGGGATGATTATAAGCAGCGGCTTCCCCTGTGTCAGGAGGCTGGAAGCGCCGGGCAAAGCGAACAGAAACGCCAGCAGCGGAACCAGTCCCCATACACGTCGAACGAAGCTGCGCAGCTTCAGGCCGGAAACCGAGGCGTACAACAGGGGGACTGCCGCAAGGGAAAGCAGGGCGGGCGCGCTGTTGACCAAGCTGCCGAATACAATAAAAAACAGAAAAGCGATCGTTTTCGCACGGGCGTCGACGGACTGCAAATACAGCGGAAGGCGGGCGTATTTTTCCGAGGATAAATCGTTTTCAAACAGTTCCGCGATATGTCGCATGGTGCCGCGCAGAAAATGCAGCCTGGTCCGACCGGCTGTCTGCGGCGGAGGAGTCTGCGGCTCCGTCATCCATTGCGGCAGTTCGGGCAGTTGATTTGGCGGCTGTGTCATATTATTTCGGTTCTCCTGTCCCCTTTGCCGTGATTCGGGAAGTCAGCAGAATCAGCGCGGCAATCAGAATCACCCCGACCCCCGCCGACAAGAGATATCCCGCCGCGGAGCCGAGCCGCCCGTCACCGAGCGCCGGAAGCGAATAATCGGGAAGAAGCGCGTGCCACCAGTCGGAAATTCCGGCAAACCCCTGAGGAATGAAGCCGAGCTGCTCTTTGATTTCCTCAGCGCTCCATTCGCCCCAGGCGGTTCCGGCCGCGAGAAGGCCCAGCGGCGTGAGCACGGCTAAAACCACGACGGGGAGCAGCAGGGAACGGTATCCGCGGAGCAGACCTTCGGACCGGTTCGGGCCGCTCTGCCTTTGTTGGAAAAAGTGCGGCGCATACCGCGCGAGATAAGCAATCGCTCCCACGGTGATCAGACCCTCGATCGGCCCGGCCACCAGTCCGTGCGCGAACATCATGGACGGCACGGAGACGGAGATAGGGTACGGGCAGTAAAGCGGGGCTCCGTTTGCCCCACGGAACAGCAGCGGCTGGATGCCAAACTCAAGCGCGGCGCACAGGGCCGCTGCGTTCAGCCCAAAATAGCTGCCGGCAAATGCCGCCGCCAGACCTCTTGTGCCAAACGTTTCCGATTTGCCCCGAAGAAGCTTAAAAACCAGAAATCCGGAAAAAGGCATGACAAACGCCATGTTGAAGCAGTTGACGCCGAACGCGAGAACGCCGCCGTCCCCGAAAACGAGCGCCTGTATCAGCAGCGCGGTCGAAACGCTGATTACGGCGGACCAGGGACCCAGCAGAATAGCGATCAGTACCGCGCCCACCGCGTGCGCCGAGCTGCCCCCCGCGACGGGAACATTGAACATCATAACTAAAAAGGAAAAGGAAGAGCAGAGCGCAAGCGTGGGGACGCCGGCTTTCTGCAGGACTGCCTTGGTTCTGCGGAACGCGGTTCCCCATACCGGGGCCATTACGGCAAAAGCCGGTATCGTAGTTTGCGGGCCTAAATAACCGTCCGGAATATGCATCGGATTTCCCTCCTACCAAAAAATAAAACCCACGACAGGCGGATTTCTTCGCCCTTCATGGGTTTGTTGATGATGACGGAACAACTTGTATTTGGATTGCGCAAAGCCTTCATGACTTTTTTCTGTTTGGATTTTAACACAATTTTGTGCATCCGTCAAGAATTTTGCCGTAATTCTCCGAAAGATTCCCCCGACAAAATCGGTCAGGAATCAGATTCCGTCAGATTTTCCATTTTTTCATAATCTTCGATCAAAGCGGAGGTTTCCGGTTTATCGGAGCTGCCCGGGCGGGAATGGAACGCTATTTTCAGCAGAACAGGTGAAATAATGGTCGTTACAATGACGGTAATAATGACGGGACCGAACAGCGCGTCCGACATCAGCCCAAGGGAGGCGCCTTTATTCGCTACGATCAGAGCGACTTCTCCTCTTGAAATCATTCCGCAGCCGATCTGAAGCGATTCCCGATTGGTGTAACGGCATATCTTTGCTCCAAGACCGCATCCGACAATCTTTGTAATGACTGCGACAACGGAAAGAAGGATTGCAAAAATCAAAATGTCGGCCGACATTTTTGGCAGAACGACCTTGATGCCGATACTTGCGAAAAACATCGGGGAGAGGAAAATGTACGAGAGCGTGTCAAACCGGGAGGCGATGTAGCGGGATTCCTTGTTTTCGGAAATAATCAGCCCGGCGATATAAGCGCCCGTGATGTCCGCCACTCCGAAAAACTCTTCCGCGCAGTAGGAAAGGATAAGACAGAAGAAAAAAGCGATAATGACGAATCTGCGCATGTCCTTTTTATAGCGGTCCACCAGTTTCCCAAAGAAAATGTAAAACAGCAGGCCGACCGCGGCGGAAAACACAAAGAACCCGACAATTTTCAATAATACCAGCCAGAGATTGACGCTTGCGTCCGCGCAGGAGGTAATGATGGTCAGCGCGACGATTCCCATGATGTCGTCGATGATCGCGGCGCCGAGGATCGCGTTTCCGGCGCGGGTATTCAGCTTCCCGATCTCCTTCAGCGTTTCCACCGTGATACTGACGGATGTGGCTGTCAGAACAACGCCGATAAATACGTTCTGAAGGAAAATGCTTGCCGTCGCGCCGGATGAAATATCCGGCCCGTTGAAGAGATAGGCGACCCCCATACCGCCGAAGAGCGGTACGATCACGCCGATGAGTGCGATGACAAAAGAGGCTTTCCCTGTTTTTTTCAGCTCTTTGATATCCGTTTCAAGCCCTGCCGCAAACATGAGGACGATCACGCCGATTTCCGAAGTCTTTAAAATAAAATCGGTTTCCCTCAACACATTCAGCATGGCAGGCCCGAACACCAATCCAGCCACCAGCGCCCCGACCACCTGCGGCATCTGGAACCGTCGTGTTACTAGCCCGAATATTTTTGTGGAAATCAGAATCAATGCCAAGTCAAGTAAAAAATGATATGAACTCATATGCTCAATCCCCTCAATAAAAATCAAAACACTGTTCTCGAGCATTTTGTTTTCCGACCAAAAGTCACATCCAATTATAAAACAGAGGGTCGCTTTATATATGGCAATATAGAAAATTGTTTATGCGGATCTGCCGGATTCACAGCGATTCCGGAAATTACCATTTGCTGATTCTGTTCTGCAAATAGTACAAAAAATTTCATTTTTGATTGCATATGGTCGAAATCTTGCTTTTTGCTTTCAGTTCCAGTATTATATGAGGTAATAAACGTGCAGAACGAAAATCCGCTACTCCGGCTTGTGTGGAAGCCCAAAGCCGGGCGGCTTGGTTTTCCGGCGGTCTGTGCCGGTTTTGCAACCGGACGATGCCTGGCGCGGGAATGTAAACGGGAATTTTATGGAACCATGGACGAAGAGAATGAAGGAAGCTGGTTATGAAACGAATGACGGATAAGCTTTATTATGAAAATCCATACTGCAAAAATTTTTCGGCATCGGTCAAAGCGTGCGTTCCGAAAGGGGAGCGCTTTGAAGTGGTCCTGAACAGAACGGCGTTTTATCCGGAGGGCGGGGGGCAGCCGGCGGATACCGGGGTGCTCAACACGGTCAACGTTCTGGACGTTCAGGAGCGGGACGGCATAATTTTTCATCTTACGGACAAACCGTTTGCCGTGGGAGAAAAGGTTACCGGGGGCGTCAACTGGTCCCGCCGGTTTTCACAGATGCAGCTCCATTCCGGGGAGCATATCGTTTCCGGCATTGTACACCGCCTTTTCGACCTTGACAATGTCGGGTTCCACATGGGGGCAAAGGCGGTAACCGTAGACTTCAACGGGGAACTGAGCCCGGAAAATCTTCAGACGGTTGAAAGTCTTGCAAACGAGGCGGTGTTTTGCAACCTGCCGGTGCAGGTCTGGTGGCCGTCGCCGCAGGAGCTGGCAGGGCTGAATTACCGCAGCAAAAAAGAGCTGGCCGGCGCGGTGCGGATTGTGACTGTCCCGGGGTATGATGTCTGCGCCTGCTGCGGCACCCATGTTTCCCACACGGGCGAGATCGGCCTGATTCGGCTGGTTTCCACGCAGAAGTACAAGGGCGGTGTGCGTGTCGGACTTTTGTGCGGCTGGCAGGCGCTGGAGGACTGCCGGGAAAAAGCGCGCAGTGTGAGCGGCATTTCCGTGGCGCTTTCCGCCAAGCCGGAGGAGGTTGTCCCGGCGGTGGAACGGCTGATTCAGGAAAACAGCGGTCTGAAACAGGAAGCGGCCGTTCTTCGGGAAAAAATCCTGGAGTCAAAAGCCGCGGCGGTTCTCCCCGGAACCCGGAACCTTTCCGTGTTTGAAGACGGACTGTCCCCCACTGACCTGCGCAGGTACTGCCTTCTGTTGTGCGAAAAATGCAGCGGGACGGCGGCGGTGTTTTCCGGGCGGGACGGCGCCGGTTACCGGTATGCCGTCGGCAGCAGGAACGACGATGTACGCGCGCTTTGTAAAGCGCTGAATCAGGCTTTTTCCGGCAGGGGCGGCGGTTCAAAGGAACTGGCACAGGGTTCCCTTCAGGGCGGGCGGGAAGCGCTGGAGCGGTTTTTACAGAATATTTCCGGTGATTTTATAAAGGAGATGGATAGGGATGTACAGCTTTCGGAATGATTACAGCGAAGGTGCCCATGAAAAGTTGCTGCAGGCACTGGCCCGCGCGTCGGTTGAACAGAATGCCGGTTACGGCTATGACCGCCACAGCCTGGCGGCCGCTGAAATGATCTGCCACGCGGCTGCAAGGCCGGACGCGGACGTTCATTTTCTGTCCGGCGGCACGCAGACCAATATGACAGCGATCAGCGCGTTCCTGCGCCCATACGAAGCGGCGATCGCCGCGGAAACGGGGCACATCAATGTGCGTGAAACGGGTGCGATCGAGGCAACCGGCCACAAGGTGATCGCGGTTCCCGGCAAAGACGGAAAGCTTGCGCCGCCGCAGATTCAGGCAGTGCTCAATTCCCATCTGAATGAGCATATGGTGAAGCCGAAGCTCGTTTATGTGTCAAATTCCACGGAGCTGGGCACCATATATTCCAAGGCGGAAATGGAAGCGTTGAGCAAATACTGCAGGAAAAGAGACCTGATTTTGTATTTGGACGGCGCGCGCCTCGGCGCGGCGCTGACCGCGCCCGAAAACGACCTGACGCTGGAGGACCTCGGCAGGCTGACCGACGCGTTTTTCATCGGGGGAACGAAAAACGGCGCGCTGTTCGGCGAGGCGCTTGTCATCTGCAAGCACGCGCTGAAACAGGATTTCCGCTATCTGGTCAAGCAGAACGGGGCCATGCTGGCAAAAGGCATGGCGGTGGGGGTGCAGTTTGAGGAACTGTTCCGCGACCGCCTTTACTATGACCTTGCGGCGCACGCCAATCAGATGGCGGAGCTTCTCAAAGATGCGATCACGGCGGAAGGCTTCGGCTTTCTGGCGCCTTCGGCCACCAATCAGGTTTTTCCCATCCTGCCGAATTCCCTGATAAAAAAGCTGAGCCGGGACTACGGGTTTGAACCGTGGTTCAAGGTGGACGAAAATACGAGCGCGATCCGCCTGGTTACGTCATGGGCGACTCCGGAGAAGGAAGTAAAAAACTTTATTGAGGATTTTAAAAACTGCCTGAAACAGGTGGACGGGCAGGGGAAAAAGATATGAATCGTGCATTTTGCTATGACGGCTTCCGGCCTTTGTGCTATAATATAACGTAACGTTTTTTTCAACGGGCCTTTTGCAGCGGTGAAAGGCGGAAAACGGCAATGTGATTATGACGACAGGGACAGGGGGCTTTTGCATGGGATACAAGGAAGATTTTGAGGCGATTTACGGTTCCGCCGTGACACGTCCCGGCAGCGCGCAGTTTTTGGAATGGCTGAAAACGACCGACTTTTTTACGGCTCCGGCCAGCACAAGATTTCATTGTGCGTGTCTTGGAGGATTGGTGCAGCACAGTGTGAGCGTGTACCGTGTTATGATGGAAAAGCATTTTGATCCGGAAACGGACAATGAAGAAAGTTTCGCGATCTGCGGCCTTCTGCATGATGTATGCAAGGCGCAGTTTTATAGAGAAAGCACCAGAAATGTGAAAAACGAGGAAACCGGCGCGTGGGAAAAACGGCCCTACTACAGCATCGAAGACAGCTTTCCCTATGGGCACGGGGAAAAGTCGGTTTACCTGGTTGAACGGTTTATGCGGCTGAAGCCGGCGGAAGCCGTGGCAATCCGCTGGCACATGGGCGGTTTTGACGAATCTGTGAAGGGCGGAAGCTTTACGATCGGTCTTGCCTATCAAAAGTATCCCCTTGCCGTCAAGCTGCATCTCGCGGATCTGGAGAGTACGTATCTTCGGGAAAAGGGAACCTCTTCGGTCAACGGAAAAAAATAATAACGGACCATCAGGGGCGAACCGGATATTCCGGTTCGCCCCTGATGTTTTCCGGTCGGCCGGGCCGCCCGACGGGTCGGCGGTGCCTGCAAACCGTTATGAAGTCTGCTGCGAGTTGAAGCAATAAAGCGCATAGTCGGTTTCAATGTTGGAGGATGTGCTGCTGTCGTTTTCCGCCGATTCGTCGGTGTATTCGGAGGAATCGATCAGCGTTGCGTTTTCTTTCACATAAGAAGTGATTTCCGAATTGGAGTTCGACCCGACGCTGCTTTGCTGGGAGAGCATCACATAGGTGATTTTCCCTTCGCTGACCAGCTCCTTGAAACGGTCGAGCGTAATTGCGTTGTCGGAGCCGAGGAAGCCGCCGTAGGCAACCGCGGGAAGCCCGGTGTCCACAATAAAGCCTGCCACATCGTTGGCGCGGGCGGCAACCACCAGATAGCTGCCCTGTTTGTAATGCGCCACCAGATACTTTTCAAGGCTGAGAGTTTTGCTGTCCATGGTGACGAAGGTTTCCTGATTCGGTGTCATTCCCTGAACAGCCGACTGGTCGGCAAGCTCCGGACCGGCATAGGGCATGGTGGAGTTCTGCGGCACATACCAGACCGCTGTAAGCGACCAGTAAAACGGTCCCGTAAGGATGGAAATCAAAAGACAGACGGCCATGGCAACGGATGTTATCCGCCTTTTTGACCGGATGCGGACGACCGCCATCAGTGCGAAGGCTGCAAGGCCGAATACCGCCATGACCGGCAGCAGCCAGACGCGAAGCTCCGGGTAGCCCCAGATATACACGCCTTCCACCAGAAGCGTGGAAAGCAGCGCCGCCGGCAGCAGCCACTGCCGCCAGCCTTCTTTTTCGCGGAATGCCTGTATCATTGCCGGCAGGCCGATCCCAACCAGCCCGGCGATGCCCGGCGCAAGCATACACAGATAGTAGCGGTGGTAAAAGCTGGCAAAACTGAAAAATCCGAGCATTGCAGTCAGCCAAATCGCCCAGTAGACCAATACGCCCTGTTTCAGCGGCGCTTGTTTGAAAGAAAATTTCCTGATTCCGGCGGCAATGCCGAACAGTGCGAACAGGATCAGCCACGACGCCTGCCCCAGCATGGTGCTGCCCCACAGGCGCAGCAGTCCGGCCGTTCCAATGTCGTTTCCGACCGCGCCGCCGGTCCTTCCGCTGAAGGTGCCGCTTTGTCCGTTTCCACCCGAAGGGGCTCCATTGCCGGAAAAATTGTTCTGTCCGCTGAAAGCCTGGTTGCCCGTGCTCCCGTTGGCGGCCGTAGTCTGACCGGTTGTGTTGTTTGTCTGGGTTCCGTTATTTGCGCCGGGTCCGTTCTGGTTGTCTTGATTCCCCTGCCTTCCGTCCGTCCCGCGTCCGTTTTGTCCGCCGCTGCCCTGAAAGCTTCCGCCGCCGCTGGTCTGCCCGTAAAGACGCTCCGCTCCGTTATGGCCGACCATCAATTCCAGCTCCGTGTTGTTGGTGGAGCTTCCGACATAAGGCCTGTCGGCGGCCGGGTAAAGATCCACGGCGGCGACCCATGCGAACGATACCGCGGCTAAAACGCACAGGCTGAGAACGCTTCCCAGGATCCGCCGACTCCATTTTTCTTTGGAAAACAGCAGGTAAACGATCCCCACGGCTGGAAGGATCATGTAAGCCTGCAGCATTTTGATGTTGAAGCCCAGTCCGATCCAGACCGCCGCCGAAAAAAGGAATCGCCATTTTCCGGTTTCGATCGCGCGGAACAAAAACCAGGTCGCGACAAGCAGCACCAGAATCAGCTGCATGTCCATCGTGTTGTTGCGCGACGCCACCACCACCGCGGGGGTCAGCGCAAACACCAGGGCGGAAATCAGTCCGGCCGGGCGGCCGAAATATTTTGCCGTCAGCACATACATCAGAATGCAGGAGCCGGTGCCCGCCAGCGCCTGCGGCAGCAGCATCGCCCAGCCATGGTAACCGAACACCATGACAAACAGCGCTTGCACCCAAAGCGCAAGCGGAGATTTGTCCACGGAAACCACTCCGGCCGGGTCAAAAGCAAGAAAGAAAAAGTTTTTAAAGCTTTGCGTCATGCTTCTGATTGCCGCGGCATAATACGCGTTTCCGTACCCGACCTGTGAGATCGCGTAAAAATTAAACCAAAAGGAAAGACCTGCGATACCCGCCAGGGCAAATAAATGCCAGTTCTGACGAAAAGAAAACCTCTTTTCCTTTTTTATAAACGGATTTAATCTCAAAATGTTCACCTCTTCCAGTGTTCTGTTTTTATTATGGACTCTGTTTCTGACAGAAATCTGAAAGCGCGTTGAACATTTGGTGTTGAAGGCGGGAAGCACATAGAAAAAACGGCGTTCCCAAACGAGAACGCCGCGGCTGCAAGGTCATCAGGTTTCCGAAGAAGGCAGCTGCTTGTAGCACCAAAACCAGTCCTTACAGTTCAGATTTTGTTTTTCCGGATTGTTCTGGCGTTCCAGCAGTTCGCCGTAGGTCTGCGGAGGAGGAACAAGCGCGGGCTGGCCGGGCTGCCAGTTGGCTGGTGTGACCACCCTGTCGCGATCGGTTGTTTGCAGGGCTTCCAGCAGGCGCAGAATCTCCGGAATGCTTCTGCCGTTGGTCAGCGGATAGATCAATATCGCGCGGATGATCTGCTCCGGGTCAATGATGAAAACATTGCGCACCGTTTCCTGCGTGCTGGCGTCCGGCGCGATCATTCCGTATTTTCTTGCCACCGCGCCGGTGCGGTCGGCCACCACCGGGAACGGAATGGTCACGCCGGTTTTGGCATAGATTGCGTACACCCATGCGAGATGGGACGGATTGCTGTCAATGCTTAACCCGAGCAGCTGCGCGTTCAGTTCCTTGAATTTTGGGAACGCCTGCGCAAAAGCCAGAAATTCCGTCGTGCAAACCGGCGTGAAATCGCCGGGATGAGAAAAGAAAACGACCCATTTTCCTTTATAGTCGGAAAACTGAATCGGCCCGAACGTTGTGTTTGCGCTGAAATCCGGCGCCTTCATCCCAAGGCTCAAATGATTGGTTTGGCCGGGTACCATGGTGTCCAAATTAAAACCCCCTTTTTTCTATCGTTCCATTTTATGCGCATTCCCTGTAAAAGTTCGGTTGGAATGCGGAACGAACAGAATTGCCGGGGATGTTGGGGCGGCGCCGCATCGGTTTTGACCGGCGCGGCCGTTTTATTTTAAAAAATTACAATTGGATGCAAAAAATGTCCGTTTTTTTGCCGACGATAAATTGCTATAATTTACTCAATTGTTTGGTTGATTATAGAGATAATTCACAAAAAGTGAAACAGGCGGCATGTCAGGGGCGACTGCGTGCAGGTTTGGAGTTTTCCTGCACCATAGCGATTTTACATTCAAAATAACGGAGAAAATTCAGGAGGTATGCAGTATGGTAAAAAGAAAACGGGACGTCCGCACAATGCAAACGGAAAAAAGAAAGCCCCGGAAGGGCCGCGGAATTATCCGCGTGTGTACGGCGGTTTTGGTGGCGTTCTCCATGGTGGCCGCGCCGTTTGCGCAGGTACCTGCCGGCGCGCAGAATCAGATTTCCGCGTATGCGCAGCAAAGTGTTTTCGTCAACCCGATTCCCGGCCTGAGCGACACATTTGCAAAAGGTGCCGATGTGTCCATGCTGACCCAGCTTGAAAAATGCGGTGTAAAGTTTTATGACAACAATGTTTCGGATGACGCGCTGAAGATTATGAAAGAAAGCGGCGTTAACTGGATTCGTGTGCGTATCTGGAACGACCCGAGCCAGACCGGCGGGGGATACTGCGATGAGTCCAATGCGCTCAGCCTTGCAAAAAGAGCCAAGGAACTCGGCATGAAGGTTTTGTTGGATTTTCATTACAGCGACACCTGGGTGGATCCCGGCAAGCAGAACAAACCGGCCGCCTGGGAAAATGACACCATTGCAAACGGAAAGCTTCCGACCGATGTGTATGATTTTACCGCCAAGGTTTTGCAGGATATGAACGGGCAGGGCACAGCGCCCGACATGGTGCAGGTCGGAAATGAAATCAACAACGGGATGCTTTGGCCGGACGGCGCCAATTCATCCGGCTATACCGGTTTGGCCACGCTTCTTAACGAAGGAATCCGGGCGGTAAGGGACAACGAGCCCCGCGCGCAGACCAAAGTGATGATTCATATTGCGAGTTATAAAGGGGATGCCGGCGACCGAGCGTTTTTTGATGGGATCAAAGCGGCGGGGGTTACGGATTTTGACGTGATCGGTTTATCTTATTATCCGTACTGGCACGGAACCCTCTCCGATTTCAGCACGACGCTCAACGATATGGCAAGCCGTTACGGCAAAGAGGTCGCCGTTGCCGAAACAGCTTATGCGTATACGCTGGACAATTACGACGGCACGGCCAACATTTTTAATAATAAATCCGGTTCCATGGAAAACAAAGGGGGATATCAGGCAACCGTTCAGGGGCAGGCAACCGAAGTCAGGGACGTGATGGCCGCTGTGTCGGCCGTGCCGGGCGGCATGGGATTCGGCGTCTTTTACTGGGAGCCCGATTGGATTGCCGCCGACGGAGCCGGATGGGCAGGCTCCGATACAGGCGACGGTTGGGATAATCAGGCGATGTTTGACCGGTACGGGAATGCCCTCGCTTCCCTGAAGGTGTTCAATCTGGTTTCCGGCACACAGGCGTCCACCGCAATCGTACCGGTTTCGGTCGTGCCGTCCACCGTGACGGCAACGGCGGGAACGGCGCCCTCAATGCCTTCCGCGGCGTTTGTAATTTTCAACGACGGTTCTATCCAATCGAAAGCCGTCACGTGGGATGCGATTCCGTCCTCTGTATCCGGCACCGCCGGCAACTATCAGGTAAAGGGGACCGTGACGGTTTCTGGCGTTGCACTGGAAGCCGACGCCCTTTTGAAGGTCAATTCCGATCTCAATGCCATAAAGAACGGCGGATTTGAAAACGGAACCGACAGCTGGACGGTCACCGGAAACGCCACAACGGCAAAAGCGACCAATTCCGCGGCGTACAGCGGGAGCTATGGCTTCAATTTCTGGAAAGCCGACGCGTTCACTCTTGATCTTTCCCAGACCGTGACCGGACTGACGCCCGGCTACTACCTGCTGTCCGCTAAAACAGACGGCCAGTCCGGAACCGGAGGCGCCCTCAGCTACCATATGTATGCCAAAGACTGCGATACGGCGGGAACCGCCTCCGACCAGACAACGGTTACGGTGTCCGGCTGGCATGACTGGCAAACCCCGAAGCTGGTCGTCCATGTAACGGGAACCGGCTGCACGGTCGGATTTTCCGTCAATGCGGCTGCGGGAGACTGGGGCGATATCGACGAGGTTTCCCTTGTTCCGTGTGACGCCTCCGGCACACCGACGCAGACGGTTTACGACAGCTTATTCTGCGGTTCCACCGGCGCCGATTCCGGCTCTTTTTCGGTGGGGCTGAATATGCTCAGGGCGTTGCAGCTGAACGGTTTAAACGCGGATTTTCATTTTCAGAACATTACGGTTTCTCTGCCGTCCAACCTGCTCGATTTTTCCGGCTTTTCCAACGCCGATCTGCAAAACGGCTCGCTGACGCTGGAAAATCAGTTTTCAAGCGACGGCGGCATGTTCCAGAACGACACGCTGAAAGCGATAGGACATCCCTTCACGCCGGCCATGCACACCACGGACGGTGCGGGGACGCAAACGCCGATCACGCAGTTCGGATCAAAAAAAGCGACGATATCCGTTCAGCTGACGGCGGACGAATTGTCCGGAGTCGATCCCTCGAAATTGTCCGCCTATTCCTTTGATGCCGACAGCCGGAAATGGGTGCCGGTGGGCGGTCGGTTCAACGCGGCAACCTCCGTCTTTACTTTTACGACCTCGTATTTTGCAAAATTCAGCGTAATGGAAAGCGTTCCGAAATCCATGTCTTCCCCGGACATCGCGGTGGCTGAAATTCCCAACCAGCTTTATACCGGCAGTGCCGTCGCGCCGTCCGTTACGGTCAGAGACGGGGATACCGTTCTGAAATCCGGTACGGATTATACGCTTTCTTATCAAAACAATACCGATGTCGGCACCGCTTCCGTCACCATTGCGGGAACAGGAAATTATACGGGCAGCATGACCCGGAATTTTACGATTGAAAGCAGTCCGACGATTGCGGTTACCTGTGCCCCCGGCAGCAGCCTGACCGATTGGGCTCTTTCCGATCAACTGGATATTGCCTGTACGGTGGGAAGCTCAAACCTGAAAAGCGTTGCCGTATCCAGGGACGGGAGCGCCGCACAGGATATTACCGACAGCTATCGGGACGGATACACCGCTGCGCAAAACGGTTCATATCGGTTTACCGTGACAAGCAATTCCGGGTTTACGGCGTCTCAGACCATCGTGATCGCCAATATTGACACCGCCGCGCCCGCTTTGAGCGGCATCACCGGCAACCCGACCCTCCCCTCGGTTTCCGCTTTCCTCAGCGTAACGGCGAAGCCCGGAAAATCCGGAATCGGTACGGTATCGGTCAGCCGGGAACAAAACGGAGCATGGGAGGAAATTCAGAATGCTTCCATTGCCGACCAAATTAATGCGGACGGCAGCCACACTTATACGTATACCGCCGTGCAAAACGGGACCTATCGGTTTACGGTGACCAGCAGTCTGGGCGTTGCGGCGGTCAGTGACAGTGCCGACGTCACGCAGGTCGATACGGCTGCACCGGTGGTCTGTATCAACGCAAACGGTTATGCATACGGCACATGGAGCAATCAAAATGTAAAGCTGGACATTTCTGACAGCGTCCATAATATCGGCACGACCGCCTATGCTTACAGCACCGACGGCGGAAAAACCTGGGAGCCTTTCAGCAAAAGCCTGACCGATACGGAAGAAGGTACAAAAACCTATTCGTTCCGCGCGACGAGCGCGGCCGGCGTAGTGGGGGATTCCCGAAGCATTACGGTAAAGATCGACAAAACCGCTCCCTGCAACATGAAAATTACCTTTGTGCGGAACCCGTTTAAAACGGCGGTTCATTTTCTGACCTTCGGGCTTTTCTTTCGAAACACCGTCGATGTACATTTCTCCGCGGCAGACAGCGGAAGCGGAATCAACCACTATGAATATCAGGTGGTTTCCCGCGGCGGAACGTTCCGCCCTTCCGGCACGTGGCACACCGGCGCTCTTTCCGTTCCGCCCGATTTTAAAGGCACAGTCTATGCCCGCGCCGTGGACAACGCGGGAAATGTGTCAGAAACAGCGGCGAAATCACTGTTTCGGGCAAGGTAGTTCCCGAAGAGGCAGCGCCGTCCGCTGGTACGGTTCCAGGTTTCTGTTCTCTGCGAGATGACGGCGGCGGATTCAGCGCCGTGACGATTTGCACCGCACAGTCGGTTTGATAACGGTCAACAGTTAAGACACGCTGAGAAACGTTCTTTTTCAACCGTCCGTCCGCCGGACGAAGCGAATCACAACCGAGTCAGGCCCGCCCTTTTGGATGGGCCTGATTTTTTATGCTTTTTTAGGCGGGCGGCCGGGGACGGCGTTTTTTGGGCAGCGCTTTTTCATTGATTCAGCAGGCTTAGGGGAAAGGCCTTGAATCCGAAAGGCTGCGGCAGAGGAAAGCGGGCCGATCGGCAAACCGCGGAAGAAAGAAAAATATTGATTATAAGGGGACAAAATGGTAAAATAGGCTAATATGGGGCAGGTGTGGAATGAAAGTATGAAAAAGTGGGATGTGCAGCCGTGCGACCGCAGAGCTGCTGAAAAAATTGCGGCACAACTGGATCTTCCCGAAGCGGTCGCCGTTTTGCTGCAGACACGCGGCGTGACGCGCAGGGAAGAGATGGAAGCTTTGCTTTGTTCCGACCTGACCTTTTCGGACCCGTTTTTAATGGCGGACATGGATAAAGCCGCGAAACGGATTCTTACGGCTGTCGATCATTTTGAAACCATTGCCGTCTATGGCGATTATGACGCCGACGGCGTGACCGCCACCGCCATGCTGTATTCCTATTTGGAATCCTGCGGGGCCAATGTGCTGTATTATATTCCGGAGCGCGAGGCCGAGGGCTACGGCCTGAACCTGAATGCGATCGATACGCTCCGCAAACAGGATATCGATTTGATTATCACCGTGGACAACGGAATCGCCTCCGTTGAGGAAGTGGATTACGCCAACAGCGTCGGCATCGACGTGGTGGTGACGGACCACCACAGGCCAAGGGAGGTTCTGCCCGCCGCCTGCGCGGTGGTGGATCCCTACCGCGCCGACTGTAAAAGCCCGTTCAAGTGCTTTTCGGGTGTCGGTGTCGAGTTTAAGCTGATTATGGCGCTTGAAGGCGAGGACTGCGACATTACTTCGCTGCTTGACAATTACGCGGATCTGGTGGCGATCGGAACGATCGGCGATGTGGTTCCGCTGACCGGGGAAAACAGGAGCTTTGTCAGGGCGGGGCTGGAATCGATTTCACGCACTGACCGGCTGGGGCTGCGCGCCCTGACGGAACAGGCCGGCATGGAGGGCCGCAGGTTCACTGCGGGCAATGTGGCGTTTACGCTGGTGCCCAGAATTAACGCGACGGGCAGGATCGGCTCGTCCGACCGGGCCGTCCGCCTGTTGGTTTCGGAATTTCCGGAGGAAGCCGCGGAGCTGGCCGCGGAAGTCTGCGACGACAACACGTACCGAAAGCAGATTGAAAATGAAATTTTTGAAAAAGCGCTGGAGCAGCTCAGGCAAGACCCGCGGCTGCGGTTTGACCGCGTGCTGGTCTTGAGCGGGGAAAACTGGCATCACGGCGTGATCGGAATCGTTTCCTCCCGTGTGACGGAGCTGTTTGGAAAGCCGAGCGTCATCATTTCCTATTCGGGAGATGAGGCAAAGGGTTCCGGTCGGAGCGTAGAGGGATTTTCCCTGTTTCAGGCGGTTTGCTCCTGTGAAAAACTGCTTACGAAATTCGGCGGTCATCCCATGGCGGCCGGGCTGTCGCTCCCCACGGAAAATATCGACGCGTTCCGGGAAAAGATAAACAGGTACGCCGCGTCGCTCGCCGCTGCCATGCCGGTGCCCACGCTGCAGATCGACTGCCTGCTGGAACCGTCGGAGCTTACCACCGAAATTCCCGAACAGATCCGGCTTTTGGAGCCGTTCGGCACGGGGAACCCTCCCCCCATATTCGGGTTGTTCGGTGCGAAAATCACGGAGATCACGCCCGTTGGAGGAGGAAAGCACCTTCGCGTCAGCGTGACGAAAAGACCCTATACGGTGCGCTGCATGAGATTCGGCGTTACGCTGGAGGAATTTCCCTACCGGATCGGCGACATCGTCGATCTTGCCGTGACGCTGGACGCAAGGGAATACAATGGAAGAAATACGCTTTCCGTTTTTATCCGGGACATCAGGCCGGCCTCTTTGGATGAGGACCGCCTGATTGCAGGATGGTCGCTATACGACAAAGCGCGCAGGGAAGAGCCGCTTACCCGGGAGGAGCTTGAGGCGATCCTGCCGAAACGAGAGGAATTTGCCGCGATTTACCGGCAGCTCCGTGCGGACGGCGGATTTTCCGGCCCGCCGGAGGTCCTTCTCAGCCGTTTGGAAGCTCCGGGCATGGGAATCCAGAAGCTTTTGACCGCATTGGATATTTTGAAGGAACGGCGTTTGATCCGGATGGAACAAACCGGAATGGTCCTGCATATTCTGTTGAATCATACGGAGAAAAAAGTGGACTTGTTTCAGTCTGAAATCATCCTGAACCTTCGGGCTTTGGGAAAAGGGCGGTGATAGTATGGCGTGGCCTTTGAAAACTTATGAAGACCTTCTGCGGCTGATGATGGAAAGTGAGCACGAATATGATATCAAGGTCATTGAGCGCGCTTATCAGCTTGCGCTGAAATCCCACGAGGAGCAGAAGCGCCTTTCCGGTTCCCCCTATATTTCCCACCCTGTCGCGGTTGCCTGCATTCTGGTGGAGCTCGGCATGGACACCGAATCCGTTGCGGCCGGCCTTCTGCACGACGTGGTGGAGGACACCCCCGTCAGCCTTGACCAGATCCGGAAGGAGTTCGGAAATGAAATTGCAAATCTGACGGACGGCGTTACAAAGCTGGGCCGCATTCCGTTTTCCTCGCGCGAACAGCAGCAGGCCGAAAACCTGCGGAAAATGCTGATTGCCATGGCGAACGACATCCGCGTCATCATCATTAAGCTTGCCGACCGCCTGCATAATATGAGAACCATCGAGTTTATGCCTCCGCAGAAGCAGCGCGATAAGGCGCTGGAAAACATGGAGGTTTACGCACCGATCGCGCACCGCCTTGGCATCCGGGCGGTCAAGGAGGAGCTGGAGGACCTTTCTCTGCGCTGCCTTGACCCCGTCGCCTATGAGGAAATTGAAAACAGCCTCGCGCTGCGCAGCAATGAACGCGCCGAGTTCATTGAACACACAAAAAAGAAAATCCGCGAACGGGTTTCCGTGCTGATTCCGAATGTGTATCTGGAAGGCCGCGTGAAGAGCATCAACGGCATCTACCGTAAAATGTTCATCCAGAACCACACCATGGATGAGATTTACGACATTTATGCGGTTCGCGTGATTGTGGATACGGTCAACGACTGCTACAACGTGCTGGGAATTATCCACGACATGTTCCGGCCCATCCCAAACCGGTTCAAGGATTATATTTCCACCCCGAAGCCGAACCTGTACCAGTCGCTGCATACCACCGTGCTGAGCAAGGAAGGCATTCCCTTCGAGGTGCAGATCCGCACATGGGAAATGCATCATACGGCGGAATACGGCATTGCCGCCCACTGGAAATATAAGCTCGGGATCGGCGCCAAGAGCGGCGATTCGCTGGAACAGCGCCTGGTCTGGATTCGGCAGATGCTGGAAAATCAAAAGGACAACGAGGACGCCACCGATTTGGTCAGGACCATCAAATCCGACCTTGTTCCGGAGGAAGTGTTCGTGTTCACGCCGAAGGGCGAAGTGATCTGCCTGCCTTCCGGGTCGACGGTCATTGATTTTGCCTACGCCATTCACAGCGCGGTCGGAAACCGGATGACCGGCGCCAAGGTCGACAAACGGATCGTACCGCTCGACTACCGTGTGAAAACCGGAGAAATCGTGGAAATCCTGACTTCCAAGGAAGTGCGCGGCCCCAGCCGCGACTGGCTGAAAATCGTCCGGACCAGCGAAGCGCGCAGCAAAATCCGCGCGTGGTTCAAACGCGAAAAGCGGGACGAGAATATTGTGGAGGGCAGGGCGGAGATGGAACGCGAGTTCCGGCGCAACGGGATTGAAATGACCGACGCGGAAACCGCCGCCCTTTTGGAAAAAATCGGAGCCAAGCAAAACTGTAAAACCGCGGACGACGTATATGCGGCCATCGGTTACGGCGGAATTCAGATCTGGAAAATCATTCCCAAAATCAAAGAGGATTATTTAAAAAGCAGGCATCAAACCTCCCCGGCGGAAACCGGCATGACGCAGAAGCCGGCGGCCCGAAAGGCGGCCAGCGGCGTTCTTGTGGACGGGATGGACAATTGCCTGATCAAGTTTTCACGCTGCTGCAATCCGCTTCCGGGCGACGAGATCATCGGCTTTATCACGCGCGGCTTCGGGGTTTCCATTCACAAGCGTTCCTGCTCCAATGTGCCGCGCAAAATCGAGGAGGCCCCGGAGCCGGACCGCTGGGTACCGGCTCACTGGGAGGGAGAGGTCAAGGAATCCTTTAAATCGACCCTTGAGATTATTGCGAACGACCGTTCCGGCCTGCTGGCGGATGTTACGCAGCAGCTTTTCAACATGCGCATTTTTATTCATTCGCTCAATTCGCGCGAAACACGCGACGGGAGCGCCGTAATCTATGCGACCATCACCATCAACGGGCTTGACCATTTGCAGACCGTGATTTCCCGGCTGAGCAATATTGACGGGATCGTGTCGATTCGCCGTTCATAATCGCCGCTGTTTTTTAATCAACTGAAAAGGACGGAATCGAATGAAGGTTACTAAAATTTCCGGGGGGCCGCTGCCGACCAACTGCTATCTTCTGAAGGATGAAGAAACAGGAGCCTGCGCGGTCATTGACCCCGGCTTTGAAAGCAGGGAACTGACCGACGCCATTCTTGCCGAGGGCGTGAAAAACGTTCGACTGATTTTATTGACTCACGGGCATTTCGACCATATTATGGGAGTCAACGCGGTGAAAGATCTGACGGGTGCGAAAATCTGCATTCATTCGGACGATTTGCTCTTTCTTCGCGACGACGCGCTGAACCTTTCCTCCATGATACCTGTCCCGGTCAAACCGTTTTCCGCCGACACGGTTCTGAACGACGGCGATGTGATTCCTCTCGGTTCGTTGAAAATCCGTGTGATGCATACGCCCGGCCACACGATCGGCAGCTGCTGCTACCTTGTCGGAGACGCTGCATTTACGGGCGACACGCTGATGAAATGCACCTGCGGCAGAACCGACTTTCCCACGGGGAACTACCCGCAGATGCTGGAGTCGCTGCAAAGGCTGAAACACCTGGAAGGCGACTATCATATTTACCCCGGCCACGAAGGGGAGTCCACATTGGAATACGAAAGAAAAAATAATCCGTATATGGGAAACAACGCAAATGATTTTATTGATTGACGGGCATTCCTTCCATTACGAAATGGAAAATCTGTGCCGCATTTTTTTTCCTTACCAAAAAATTCATGTGACGAAGGAGCCGTGCGGCGATCCGTTTACGGTGTATACCGGCCTTCGCCGAAAAGACGGGGCAATCACCCTTTTCGCGCGGGTCAAGTTTAACGGATGGGAAAAAAGCGCGGAGGACAGTATTTCGGAAAACGAAGATCAAAGCGAACCCGAACAGGAGCGCCGCATGGCCGTCGTACTGTTCGGGCTGCTTGTCGAATACTGCGGTTTTACGCCGAAATGGGGCATTATGACCGGCATCCGTCCCGTCAAGCTGATGCGGCTGACGGCTGCGGAAACCGGGCTGGAACAGGCGATGACAGATTTCCGGGAAAAATTTCTGGTTTCTCCGGAAAAGACGGAGCTTTGCAGACGGACCATGCGGAATGAGGAAAAGCTGCTGAAGCTTTCCCACTCGGAATCCTTCAGCCTTTACATTTCCATTCCGTTTTGTCCCACGCGCTGCGCGTACTGTTCGTTTGTCTCCTCTTCCGTTGAAAAAACCATGAAAATGATTCCGGAGTATCTGTCCCTCCTTTGCAGGGAGCTTGCGCATACCGCGGAGATCGCAAAAGACCTGCATCTTCGCCTCGAGTCGGTTTATGTCGGCGGCGGCACGCCGACCACACTTTCCGCAGAACAGCTGGAAACGCTTCTCGCGACGGTAAACCGCTGCTTTGACCTGACGTTTTGCAGGGAATTCACGGTGGAGGCCGGAAGGCCGGACACCATTTCCCCGGAAAAGCTCAACGCGCTGAAAAGCGGCGGCGTAACGCGCATCAGCATCAATCCGCAGACCCTGAACGACGCGGTGCTCAACCGCATTGGGCGAAGGCACACCACGGCGCAGACGCTTTCCGCTTTCGCGCTCGCCCGCAGCCTTGGTTTCGGCAATATCAATATGGACCTGATCGTCGGACTTCCCGGGGACACGCTTCCGAGCTTTCGCTCCACGATGGACGGTGTTCTCCGTCTGGATCCGGAAAGCGTTACCGTGCATACGCTTGCGTTGAAACGTTCCTCCAGCATTTTTCAGGATGAATCCAGGCCCGCGGAAAACGAAGCGGAGTTGCCGGCACAAATGCTCGAATACGCGGACCGCCGGCTTGCGGAGCACGGATATGAGCCGTATTACCTTTACCGCCAGAGCCGTATGGTGGGCAATCTGGAAAATACCGGATGGGCAAAGCCCGGGTTTGAAAGCCCGTACAATGTGTATATCATGGATGAAACCCATTCGATTCTGGCCTGCGGGGCAGGCGCTTCCACCAAGCTGCGCGACCCGAATTCCGAGCGGATCGAACGCATTTTTAACTTTAAATACCCATATGAATATATCAGCCGCTTTGAGGAAATGATGAGTAGAAAAGATCAGGTGAAAGCTGTTTATGGCCAATTTCATCACATATGAAAACGATTTAAACCGCATTAATCTGGATGCCCGCCGCTCGCCTGAAAATTTCGTGAAAAAAACAGAAGAAGCTTTTAACCGGAATTTGCGCCATGTTGCGCGCGAGATAGCGGCTTATCGGAAAGGCTGCCGGCTGGTGATTCTGTTCGGGCCTTCCAGCAGCGGGAAAACGACCACTTCCCATTTGCTGCACCGCGCGTTTCACAAAATCGGGATTGCTTCATCGGTTCTTTCGCTCGATGATTTTTACCTTTGCGAAAGCCGGGTGCCTTTGCTCCCGAACGGCCGGCACGATTATGAATCGCTGCAGGCGCTGGATATTCCGGAGCTGAGGCAATGCCTGAAAAATCTGATTGAACATCAAGTCTGCGACATGCCCGTCTATGATTTTGAAACCAAGCGCCCCTCCGGCCGCAAAAGACATGTGGAGCTTGGGGAAAACGGAATCGCCGTCGTCGAAGGAATCCATGCGCTGAACCCGCTGATTACGAACGAACTGCCCGCCGAAAAGATCCGGACGATCTATATCGGCGTTGAGCAGGGAATCCAAAACGGAGGGAAAGAGCTTTTCACGCCGAACGATATGCGACTGGTGCGCCGGATTGTGCGCGATGATTTGTTTCGCGGCGCCGACGCGGAGCAAACGCTCTCCATATGGCATGTCGTACTGGAAGGCGAAAAGGAATTCATCAGGCCCTTTCAGGACAAAGCCGATTATTTCATCAATTCCCTTCATCCGTATGAATCCTGTGTGCTGAAGGAAAGGGCCGCGGCGCTTCTGCACGGAGTGCCGGAGTCGAGCGCGCAGTATGATCCGGCGCGGAAAATGCTCGGCGTTCTTTCTCAGTTTGAATCGATCAGCAGCGGGCTGGTGCCGGAAAATTCCATTCTTCGTGAATTTATGGGGAAGGGAAGATAATGGAATCAATCATATTGCATTTTCTGTTTGTTACGTGCTATAATTGATAAAAGAAAACACGAGGAGGAGTGTTGTTATGGGACTGTTTGAAGACGTTGTAGTAAATGCGAAGTCGGCAGTTAATGTGGTCGGGAAAAAAGCCGGTCAGATTGTTGATATTTCCAAGCTCAGGATCAGCGCGGCCGATTTGAACAATGAAATATCGAAGCGCTACGAATCGCTTGGCAGAACAGTGTACGAAGCGAAAAAGACGGATAACGATTCTTCCGAGTTGGTCAATGAATGCATTACCGCCATCGACGATTTATACGAACAGCTTGACGCGGTCAACGAGCAGCTGGTCGCAATGCGCGCAAAGCTGGTTTGCAAAAGCTGCGGGGAAGAAAATCCGCAAACGGCGGTTTACTGCAATAAATGCGGACATAAGCTTTCAGATGACTGACCGGTTCGGCAATCAATTCGGCAATCAATATTGAAGAGGGGCTGCCGCCCCTCTTTTTCCATGTTCCTTAAAGTTCATATTCTCTTCATCATTTTAATATAATTTAGTTATAAAATAAAAATTCATAGTACCCCAAAACAGGAAACGGATGTGTCGCAATGAATGAAAACAGAGCGGGCACAGTCAAAAAGCAGAGCTTTTTGCATGGGGCCTTGATCCTAATTGTCGCAATCGCGCTGGTCAAAATCATCGGCGCTCTTTTTAAAATCCCTCTGGCGTGGATTCTCACCCCGGTGGGGAACGGGTATTTCGGGAATGCGTATTCCCTCTATTTCCCGATCTTCAGCCTTGCCACCGCTGGCTTTCCGATTGCCATATCGCGCCTTGTTTCGGAAAATTCCGCGCTGGGCCGTTACCGTGACATCAGGCAGATTCACACGGTTTCCATCAAAATTTTTCTGCTTTTGGGCGTTGTGGCTTTTTCCGTTATGTTTTTCGGCGCAAAGCCTTATGTCGATTATGCGGTCAGCAACAATCCCCAAAACGCGCTTCCCGCGATTTACGCGCTTGCGCCGGCCGTCTTTTTCAACAGCTTGATGGCGATTTACCGCGGCTATTACGAAGGCCTGCGCAACATGTACCCTACCGCGATTTCCGAGATTATAGAAGCTTTGTCCAAGTTGCTTTTCGGGCTGGTCGGCGCTTTTATGGTCATCCGGATCGGGATGAACCAGTACGCCGCCACCCAAACGGTGTTCGGCGTAAAATACGCTTCCGAAGAGTACGCGCGGCTGGCCACGCTCCCATACGCGGCGGCGGCGGCGATTTTCGGTGTTACCGTCGGCTCCGTGGTCGGGTTTATCTTTTTGTTTCTGTACCATAAAAAGAACGGCGACGGGATTACGCGCGAAATGCTCAAGGCCTCTCCGCGTCCGCATGCCATGAAGGTGACGACGTCCCGTCTGATCCGCACGGCGATTCCGATTGCGCTGGGTTCGCTGGCCGTCAACCTTTCCACCCTCATCGACGGTACTTTTTTGCAAAAGCGCGTGAACGACATCATGTACACGCATCCGAATGTGATCTTGACCATGTATAAAAGCGTGCTGACTCAGGAAGTAATAAAAACAAACACGGTCCCGAACTTTTTGTTCGGATGCTTTAATAACGCTTCCACGCTGTTCATGCTTGTTCCCGCCATTACGCAGGCGTTCGGCGTCAGCGCGCTGCCGAATGTGACGGAGGCGTGGACGGGAAAGAATCCAAGAAAAATCAGAAAAAGCATTGAAACCGTTCTGCGCATCGTCGCGATGATCACGATTCCCGCCGGACTCGGGCTTTCCGTGCTTTCCACGCCGATCGCCTGGCTGATTTACGGCAGCCGGAACGCGCCGTCCGTAACCGGACAGATTCTGACGCTGCTTGGGCTGGGCGCCATCTTCGCCGCCATGAGCACGCCAATCAACAGCATGCTGCAGGCGGTCGGCCGCGTGGATATCCCGGTCAAGCTGCTGGTGTGCGGCCTTGCCATCAAGCTGGTCCTGAACTATACGCTGGTCGGCATTCCTGAAATCAACGTGATGGGCGCCGGCACGGGCACACTGGTGTGCTACCTCTTTATCACGGTTTTCGCCCTGTTTTTCCTTTGCAGGGAAACAAAGATCGTTCCGAACTTTGTTTCGATATTCCTTAAACCGTTTCTGGCTTCCGTCATTTGCGTAACGGTGGCGTTTTTTGTGCAGAAATTCGGCGCCGCGGTGGTTCCCGGAAAAATCGCGACCCTTGCCGCTATCGCGGTTGCGGGCGTCATTTATATAATGTGTTTGCTGTGGTTTAAGGCGCTGCATAAGAGCGATATTATTATGCTTCCAAAAGGACAAAAAATTGCAAAAATACTTGAAAAACATAATTGGATAAGGTAGAATAGTAGCAGTTTAGCTGACGATTCATCCATGGGGGCAGTAAACTTGGAATTTAAACGAAAAGATCAATATGAAATCGACGATCTGCTGCAAATCATGAAGATTCTGCGGTCCCCGGACGGCTGTCCGTGGGACCGGGAACAGAACCATGAAAGCATCCGCAACTGCATGATTGAGGAAACCTACGAGGCAGTGGAAGCGATCGATACGGGCGACGGCGCGCTTTTAAAAGAAGAGCTCGGCGATGTGCTGTTACAGGTGGTTTTCCACTGTGAGTTGGAGCGGGAAAAGCACAGCTTTGATTTTTCAGATGTTGTGGACGGAATTTCGAAAAAAATGATTGTCCGTCATCCCCATGTTTTCGGGGATGTTTCCGTCAGCAGTTCCGACGAGGTTCTGGTGAACTGGGACGCGATCAAAAAGCAGACCAAGGGGCAGAATACGCAGGCCGATGTTTTAAAGAGCGTGTCAAAGGCGCTGCCTGCTTTAATGCGGAGCGCAAAAGTGCAGGGCAAAGCGGCTAAAGTCGGCTTTGACTGGCCCGATGTTTCGGGAGCGCTGCAGAAGGTGGAGGAAGAAACTGCCGAGCTGAAGGAAGCGGTTGCTTCCGGCGTAGCTGAAAATTGCGGGGAAGAGCTGGGCGATCTTTTGTTTTCCGTTGTCAATGCGGCGAGATTTTTAAAGGTGGAGCCGGAACAGGCGTTGAGCGCCGCCTGCGACAAGTTTATCGCAAGGTTTCAGATGATGGAGCAGCTTGCGGCCGGGCGCGGAACGGATCTTGCTTCGCTGAGTTTAAACGAACTGGATTCGCTGTGGAATAAAGCGAAAGGAAAATAAATTCTCAGCTTTTGCTGTTGAATAATAAAATTACGGAGGTTATAATTCAATGAATAAGACAGAATTAATCACTGCTGTTGCAGAAAAAACAGGAATGTCCAAAAAGGATGCAGAAAATTCCGTTAACGCGGTTCTTGACACCATTGTTTCCGCGGTTGCCAACAACGAAAAGGTTCAGATCGTCGGCTTCGGCACGTTCGAGGTTCGGGAACGCAGCGAAAGGCAGGGCCGCGACCCGAGAACGAATTCCCCGATCACCATTCCGGCTTCCAGAGTGCCTGCATTTAAGGCCGGCAAGGCATTTAAAGACGCAACAGCGAAATAAGATTTATTCTATCAGTATTTGAGAGGCTGTAAACAATGGTGTTACAGCCTCTTGTTTTCATTGGCCTTGTTTGTAAAATGGATCGTATTCCGTCCCGGATAAAATTGGGTCCGCCCGTGTCAGAAATGCCCGGCATGCAACCGGTATTCCTGCGCTTTTTCTTGTCGGCCACCGTTTTATTTCGGGAACCCTTCGATCCTTCCTTTACAAACAGGGCATGGAAAGGATGTTTTATGAGGCTTGATAAGTATTTAAAAGTTTCCAGAATCATTAAGCGCCGCACAGTGGCAAACGAAGCCTGCGACGCGGGAAGAGTGTTGGTCAACGGAAAGCCGGCCCGCGCCTCTTACGACGTAAAACAGGGCGACGTGATGGAATTGCAGCTTGGTTCCCGCTGCATCCGCGCGCAGGTTGTCAGTGTCAACGAATATGCCCGGAAGGAAAACGCGGAGGAAATGTATAAAATTCTGTCCGACGAGCCGAAAACGCTTTAGTATATGTCCCCTTGCCTGTGCATACAAATTGGTAGAAACAGGTAGGAGGTAATGCAGATGACAGAAGAAAAAAAGCCCGCGAAGGTTCCTCACAGCCTGATTGTGGAAAACCGCCGCGCTTTGACCGCGACCGGAGTTTCCAATGTGGACAGCTTTGACGAGCAGACCGTTGTGGCCTATACGGATCTGGGCCAGCTGGTCATTCACGGCTCACAGCTGAAAATCAATAAACTGAATATTGAAACGGGGGAACTGACGCTCAACGGCGAAATCGTATCGCTCACCTATACCGAAAACAAGCCGGTCGGGGGATTTATCTCAAGGCTTTTCAAATAGGGGTGAGGTGCTGTGAATCCGACGCTTGCCTTTCAGCTTCAGGGCTTTTATATTTCCATCGGCGCCGGCGTGGTATTGGGAATTATTTACGATCTGTTCCGCATTTTTCGCACGGTTTTTCATTCTGAAAAACGCGCTGTGTTTTTCCAGGACCTTTTTTACATGCTGTGTGCCGCGCTGGTCACTTTTCTGGTGGCGCTCGGCGTCAATTACGGGGAGGTCCGGTTTTATATCCTGGCGGGCGAAGCCATTGGCTGGTGCCTGTATTTTTTCACCGTCGGCAATGTTACCATCCGGGTATTTTGCTTTATTTCCCGTGTGCTGCACCGCTTTTTGATCGATCCGGTGAAAAGGATCTTGCAAGGGATTTTTTGCTGGATTGCCGGAAAATTGAAAATAATTGGCAAAAAAGTAAGATCAGCCGCGATAAATCAGAAAAAACGCTTGAAACGTCACAGAGATATAGTGTATAATCATTCTATAAAAAGGCGCAGCGACAGGCTTCGTAAAAAGCAGGCCGGAAACAGGCGGAAACAGAAAGGCCGGAAGGTCGGGCGCGGGGGCGGTGCAGGTTATGCTGGTCATAAAAAGAGAAAAGCAAAAGGGTAGCTGGCTGCTTCGCATCGCGGTTTTTGCTTTTGCCGTTTACACCGTTGTGCTGCTTGTGAACCAGCAGGTCGAAATCAGTCAAAAGCGCGAGCAGCTCAGTTCGCTGAAAAAACAAATTCAGATTCAGGAGATCAAAAACGGAGACATTAAGCAGGCTCTCAGTTCAGGCGCCGGCGGCAACAGTGACTATATGGAATATGTTGCGCGCGAAGGGCTTGACATGGCAAAACCGGGGGAGCGTGTTTTTGTAAATATAGCTGGAAATTAAGGTCTCATTTTTTAAGGAGGAAATTGCTTACATATGCAGCTTGAGGTAGGTACGGTTCTGGAAGGAAAAGTTACTGGGATTACAAAGTTCGGTGCGTTTGTGGAATTGCCGGGCGGAAAAACCGGCATGGTGCACATCTCTGAAGTCGCCCCCACATTTGTAAAAGAGATTCGTGATTTTGTTACGGAGAACCAAACGGTAAAAGTTAAAGTGCTGAATATCAGCGGAGATGGAAAAGTCAGTTTATCCATTAAAAAAGCAATTACTCCGCCGCCGCGCGGCTCGTCCGCTCCAACGGCGGCAAGAGGTCCCGCAAGGCCGGGAAATTACGAATGGCAGGCCAGCAGGAGAAACGACGCTTCCAGCTTTGAGGACATGATGTCCCGGTTCAAGCAGACCAGCGATGAGAAAATGTCGGATCTTAAAAAATGCATGGAGTCCAAACGCGGAGGCTTTTCGCGTCACGGAGGTTCAAATCCTTACAAATGAATGCAAGCGGAGTGCATGCACTCCGCTTTTTTGCTTGTCATGATTGATATCTGTACCCTCATAAAAAACAGACCTCTTTGCGGTCCGTTTTTCGCTCCGGCGCATCCCTGCATCCGTCTGTCTTTTCGCCTTTGCAGGGAAAAAAAGCCGCGCAAATCCCGTCTTCTCGCTCCCCTAAAGATATTTAAATGAATTTTCAGGATTCAGACCCGCTGTATGATGGAGGAAACAATGCTTATTCTGAATGCAACAATACATACCATGGTCGGCGAACCCATTCCGAATGGATGGCTGAGAACAGAAGGAAATAAAATAGCCGCGCTCGGCGTTATGCCGAAAGCCCCGGAAAACGGCGAAACGGCGATTGATGTTTGCGGGGCCGAACTTTACCCGGGCATGATCGACGCCCATACCCACCTCGGTATGTGGGAAGACGGGCTCACCTTTGAAGGGGACGACGGGAACGAGGAAACCGACCCCGTAACGCCGCAGCTCCGCGCCGTCGACGCGGTCAATCCGCTCGACCGCTGCTTTTCCGAAGCGCTCGCCGCGGGGGTCACCACCGTGGTGACCGGGCCGGGCAGCGCGAACCCGATCGGCGGACAGCTTGCGGCCATCAAGACCTGCGGTTCCTGTATTGACGAAATGATCGTAAAAGCGCCGGTCGCCGTCAAAATGGCGCTTGGGGAAAATCCGAAATCGGTTTATCACGGAAAAAATCAAACTCCGTCCACCCGAATGGCCACCGCTGCACTGATTCGGGAGGAATTGTTCAAGGCAAAGCGCTACCTGGAAGATATGGAACGCGCAAAGACGGACGAGGATTTTGACCCGCCTGAATTTGATATGAAAGCCGAAGCGCTTTTACCGGCATTGAAGGGCAGCGTCGAGGTGCATTTTCACGCGCATCGCGCGGATGACATCGATACCGCCATCCGCATCGCCAGGGAGTTTCATCTCAATTATGTGATCGTGCATGGGACGGAAGCGCATCTTATCGCGGACAGACTGAAAAAAGAGGGAACCCGTGTGCTCGCGGGGCCCTTCCTGTGCGACCGCTCCAAACCGGAGCTTCGCAACCTGACGCCGGCGAACCCGGGAATCATTTCCGCCAAGGGGATATTGACGGCGATTATTACGGATCATCCCGTCGTTCCCATACAGTATCTGGCGGCCTGTGCCGGTCTTGCGGTTCTCGAGGGCATGAGCCGTGAGGAGGCGCTGAAAGCGGTCACGATCAATCCTGCAAAAATATGCGGACTGGACGACAGGGTCGGTTCCATTGAAGTCGGAAAAGACGCCGATCTTGTTGTGTTCGACGAAGACCCGCTCAGCATGGCGGCAAAACCGGTCTATGTTATTGCGGACGGAAAAATTGTAAAAGAACGGTGAATCCGATGAGAGCAGTCCCTGTGTCACAGACTGCCCGCGCGCTTCGCCGGCTTTGCGCGGAAGCCGAAAAAATTCCGCCGGTGGCGGAAAATGACGGCTGCCAGGCCACCCGTCATAAAAGTTTCACAATTTAATATATTTTTCTTTTCATTCTTTGGATATCATGATATATTATAGATGACGGTTATCCTTTTTGATACAAGAATTTCAATGAAGGAGATGTTGGCATGAAAATTACGATTACCGGCAGAAAAGTATATTTAAGGGATAATTTCAAGGAATTAGCAAAGAAAAAGCTGTCGCGTTTTAACCGGATATTTGATGAAGACGCGGACGCAGCAGTGGTTGTAACTGTAGAAAGGAACCGTCAGACAGTTGAAATTACCATTAAATCCCGCGGCATCATTTACCGCGCAGAGGCAACCGATTTTGAAATGAACGACGCGCTTGACCAGGTGGTAAGCTCCATCGGCCGGCAGATTCGTAAAAATAAGAACCGGCTGGATAAAGCGATTCATTCCGCCGCGCTTGATCAGTACGTGAATGATTATCTGCACAGCGCGGAAGAGGAAAATACGGATGAATATAAAATTGTCAGAACCAAGCATTTTTATGTGAAGCCCGCCAGTGTGGACGAAGCCATTTTGCAGATGAACATGCTGGGACATCAGTTTTTTATGTTCCGCAACGAGGCTTCCGGTGAAATCAACGTGGTATATAAGCGCAAAGACGGGAATTACGGCTTGCTGGAACCCGACGTGGAATAAACAATTGAAGAAGTATGCCGCACCCGCATTTGGGAAAACCAGAGTATTGCGGATGGTGCCTAATAGATGAGTTTACTTTGATCTTATGATGGCAGGGCTGCGTTTGCGCAGCCCTTTATTTTTCTTCCGTTTGCAGGCGGATGAAAAACGGATGGAAAGGCAAAAACATTGCCGGATAAAAAAAGAGGTTATGGAGAACGGTATGGAAAATTTTAAATTGGTATGCCCCTGCCTTCTTGGTGTGGAAGGCCTTGTTGCGGAAGAACTGCGCAGCATGGATGCGGAAAACGTGGAGCCGCAGAACGGAAGAGTGGTTTTTGACGGAACGCCGGAAATGATTGCGCGCTCCAACATCGGTTCCCGCTTTTCGGAACGCGTGCAGATCCTGATGGGGTCGTTCCCCGCGCACAGCTTTGAAGAACTGTTTCAGGGGGTGAAAGCGCTTCCGTGGGAGAACTGGATCGGTAAAAACGACGCGTTTCCGGTTAAGGGCAGAAGCCTCAGTTCCGATCTGAGCAGTGTTCCGGATTGCCAGTCCATTATCAAAAAGGCGGTTGTGGAGCGTCTGAAGGGAAAGTACCATATTTCATGGTTTGAGGAAACCGGCGCCCTTTATCAGATTCAGTTTTTAATCATGAAGAATCAGGTCAGCCTGATGATCGACACCTCGGGCGCTGGTCTGCATAAGCGCGGCTACCGGGCCAACTCCACGGAAGCGCCGATCAAGGAAACGCTGGCGGCCGCCATGGTGCATTTGGCACGGGTGCGCAGGGATGCGAATTTTATCGACCCGTTCTGCGGCTCGGGTACCATCCTGATTGAAGCGGCGACCTACGCGCTGAATATCGCGCCCGGAATGCAGCGGCATTTTGCCGCGGAACGCTGGGGAAATCTGGACCGGGAACTCTGGATGAAGGAAAAAGCCCGCGCAAAGGATTTGGTGCGCAGGGACGCCGCGTTTCAGGCGCATGGCTATGACAGCGACGGCGCGGCGGTATCCCTCACGCTGGAAAACGCGCGCAAGGCCGGGGTGATTGCGCAGGTTCACGCGGAAAAACGGGACATAGCGGATTTTCAGGCGGTTGGGGAATACGGCTGCGTTATTTGCAATCCGCCGTACGGGGAACGCCTTCTGGATATCAGGCAAGCGGAAGAGCTTTACAGGACGATGGGCAAGGTGTTTGAACGCAAACACGGCTGGAGCTACTCCGTTATCAGCCCGGACGAAACGTTTGAAGCGTGTTTCGGACGAAAAGCCGACCGAAGAAGAAAGCTTTACAACGGAATGATCAAATGTCAGCTGTATATGTATTTCAAATAATTCTTCCTTATCTGGTAAAATGCGGCTTCGGGAGGGCATACTATGCGGTATGTATTCATTGTTAATCCTGTTGCGGGGAAAAAGAACCCCTATGGTTCCGTTTATCCTTTGATGCAGGAATATTTTCATCAAAACGGTATGGAGTGCACCTGCCATATCACCAACCAGCCGCGGCAGGCGACCGAGCTTGCGCGCCAGCAGGGGGAAAAGGGCGATCCGGTCCGGATTTACGCCGTCGGCGGCGACGGCACGCTCAGTGAAGTGGCCGCGGGAGCGGTTGGCCTGAATCATGTGGAGGTGGGTGTCATACCCTGCGGTTCGGGAAACGACTTCGTAAAGTCTTTCGGGCCGATCAAAAATTTTCTCTCCCCTGAAAAGCAGCTTGCCGCAAAGTCGCAAAAAATCGACATGATCGAGTCGGACGGGCAATATTCCATTAACCTCTGCTCCATCGGCATGGACGCGAAGGTTGCCTATGAAATGGTGAAATTCAAAGATATTCCTTATATCAGCGGTCCCGCCGCTTATAACCTCGCGCTTGTCAAGGTGCTGCTCGGGAAAATCGGGGATCGGCTGAAGGTGGAAATCGACGGGGAAAGGACCTGCGAGGGCCGCTACCTTTTCGCCCTAGCCGGAAACGGACGCTATTATGGCGGCGGTTACTGCGGCGCGCCGAAAGCGCTCCCCGACGACGGCCTTCTTGACTTTATTTTAGTCAAAAAGCCCCCGCTTTATCAGATTCCGGGTCTGGTGAAAATTTATAAAGAGGGCGGGCACCTGGATTCTCCCGCTTTCAAAACTCTCGTCACGTTCCGCAGGGGACGCGAAATGAAGGTGACGGCTTTCAAGCCTGTGATTGCCAATTTCGACGGCGAATGCCGCGCTCTGGAACAGGTGAGTTTCCGTGCGGTTCCCGGCGCGGTACGGTTTATCGTGCCTTCCCCATAAATCCGATCAATTGTAAATAATTTATGAAATCCAAAAAATTAGTAAAAAAGCTATTGATTTTTAAAAGACAAATATATAAAATAGGTTTAGCACTCATGAATGACGAGTGCTAAACTAAACTCATTATTTATTATCAAGGAGGACATATTATGACAATCAAACCATTGAGTGACAGAGTGCTGATTAAAATGGAAGAAGCGGAGGAGACCACAAAAAGCGGGATCGTGCTCGCCGGCGCCGCAAAGGAAAAGCCGCAGATCGCGGATGTGATTGAGGTTGGCCCCGGCGGAATCGTCGACGGCAAAGAAGTGACCATGTATGTCAAGAAGGGCGACCGCGTGATTACAAGCAAATATTCCGGAACCGAAGTCAAGATCGACGGCGAGGAATATACGATTGTCCGTCAGAGCGATATCCTTGCAGTTGTTGAATAAACTATTTTAATTATTGGAGGAATTGATTATGGCAAAACAGATTATTTACGGCGAAGAAGCCAGAAAAGCGCTTTTAAGCGGTATTAACCAGCTTGCTGACACAGTAAAGATTACGCTTGGCCCCAAGGGCCGCAATGTGGTGCTCGACAAGAAATTCGGCGCCCCGCTGATTACGAACGACGGCGTGACCATCGCCAAGGAAATCGAACTGGACGATCCGTTTGAAAATATGGGTGCCCAGCTGGTGAAAGAGGTCGCGACGAAAACCAACGATGTTGCAGGCGACGGCACCACAACCGCCACGCTGCTTGCGCAGGCGCTGATCCGTGAGGGCATGAAAAATGTAACCGCCGGAGCCAACCCGATGATCATCCATAAGGGCATTCAAAAGGCTGTGGACGCCGCGGTGAAAGCTCTGGCCGAACACTCCAAAGCGGTTGACGGCTCGGAAGACATTGCCCGTGTAGCCACTATTTCCGCTTCCAACGAGTTCATTGGAAAGCTGATTGCCGAGGCGATGGAAAAGGTAACGGCCGACGGTGTCATCACCGTGGAAG
>JAAYUL010000120.1 GCA_012517675.1 Clostridiales bacterium
GACCCGCGCGAGTGCCTGCGCAACAACGCGGTGATCAACCGGGCGGTGGAAGAGATGAACAAGGGCTTCTGCGACGTGAGCTTCCGCAAGATCGGCGATTCGCTCGCCAACTGCGACCCCTACATGGTGCTCGCCGACTTCGATTCCTACGACCGCGCGCGCAAGGAAGCCGAGCGCAGGTACTGCGACCCCATCGGCTGGCAGCACATGGGCCTAATCAATACGGCGAACGCCGGCCGTTTCGCGGCCGACCGCGCCATCCGCGAATATGCGCGCAATATCTGGAAGGCGTCGCCGATTCCGGAGGAAAAGCTGTCTAAAAAAACATTGTTCCGCAAGTAATATTTCGCTTTCTTTGAGGTGGGTTTCATGTTTGATTCTCGCAATCCGGCTTACCGTTCGCCTGTGGGCGCCGTGGCGGACGGTACGCGGGTGCATTTTAAAATTACCCTGCCGCGTTCGCTGCGCTGCTGCGCGGCCAGGCTGGTGGTGAAAGACGATTTCGCCGGAACCGAGCAGACGCTCGGCATGTTCTGGTGTGGAATGAACGGGGAAAACCGCGAGTGGTGGGAATGTGATTTTACCCCGACCAAGCCTGGACTTTACTTTTACGGGTTTTCCATCGACACGCGGGAAGGCGTGAAACGGCTGACGCGAGGCGCGCACAGCGCCGCGGTGCTTTCGGGCGCGCTGTCGCGCCTTTGGCAGCTCACGGTTTACAGGCGCGGCTTTAAAACGCCCGGCTGGCTGGCCGGCGGCGTGATGTACCAGATTTTTCCGGACCGCTTCTTTTTCTCCGGCAAGCCGAAAACCGGCGTGCCGGCCGACCGGCGCATGCATGAGTTCTGGGGCGAAACGCCGGACTGGGCGCCGAACGCGCAGGGGGTCATCACCAATTCCGACTACTTCGGGGGCGACCTTGCGGGTATACGGGAAAAGCTGGGCCGCCTGAAAGCGCTGGGGGTCACCTGCATTTACCTGAACCCGATTTTCGAAGCGCACTCCAACCACCGCTACGACACGGCGGATTATTCCAAAATAGACCCCCTGCTCGGGAATGAGCAGGACTTTTCCGCCCTTTGCCGCGAAGCAAGGCGGCAGGGAATCCGCGTGATGCTGGACGGCGTGTTCAACCACACGGGCAGCGACAGCGTGTATTTCAACCGCGAGGGGCGTTACCCCGGCCCGGGCGCGTATCAGTCGAAGGATTCCCCGTATTACGGGTGGTACAGCTTCCGCCGCTGGCCGGACGATTACGACAGCTGGTGGAATTTTAAAAACCTGCCGAACGTGAACGAGCGGAACCCGGGCTACCGCGCCTATATCACGGGCGACAACGGCATTATCCGCAAATGGCTTCACGCGGGGGCCTCCGGCTGGCGGCTCGATGTTGCCGACGAGCTTCCCGGCGATTTTCTGGAGGATATCCGCGCCGCGGCCAAGCAGCAGAATCCGGACGCCCTGATTCTGGGCGAAGTGTGGGAGGACGCCTCCAACAAATGCGCCTACGGCGAACGGCGGCGGTATCTGCTCGGGGACCAGCTCGACAGCGTGATGAATTATCCGTTCCGCAACGCCGTGCTCGGCTTCTTGACCGGCATGGACGCGGCGGACAGCATGGAAATCATTCTGGATATTCTGGAAAATTATCCGCCGCAGGTCGTTCAGAACCTGATGAACCATATCGGCACGCACGACACGGAGCGCGCGCTTACGGTGCTCGGCGGGGAGCCTGTGGACGGCAGGGGCCGCGAATGGCAGAGCAAGACCCGCCTTTCCCCCGGCCAGCGGGAAAAGGGCTTGCGCCTGATGCGCCTTGCCTCCATGCTGCAGTTTACGCTGCCGGGCGTGCCGTGCATCTATTACGGCGACGAAGCGGGCGTGGAGGGCTACCGCGATCCGTTCAACCGCGCCTGCTATCCCTGGGGGGAAGAGGACGCCGGGCTGATCACATGGTACCGCATGCTGGGAAAGCTGCGCACCCAGTGCAAAGCGCTGAAAAGCGGCGCGTTCGAGCCCGTTTACGCGCATGGGCGGTGCATGGCGTACCTGCGCCGGAGTAAAACGCTGCAGCTGCTCTGCGCGGTCAACGCGGACAATATGGAGCATACCATCCGGGTTTCCCCGCGGTGGCACAACGCGCGGGTCGTGGCCGGACCGATGCCGGATTTGTCCGGCGTGCTCCACCTTGCGCCGGAAAGCGGCGCTCTGCTGATGCGGCCCACTTTCCTTTCGCCGGAACGGTGAAGCCGGACAAAATGTGCGGCCCGATTTAAAATCAATGAAAAAGCGGCAGGTGTTCAGGTATTTACAGGAAGACAGCCCGGGAAAACGACGATTTTCGTTTTCCCGGGCTGTCTTCGCTTTTTGTTCACATAAAATTCACGTAATTTTCAGAAAGCCATCGCTCTGAGCTCCGCCTGTAAGGGATACAATAAAGACAACCAAGGCGGAAAGACGGTACAAACGGGAAAAATCCGGTCTCCACGCCTGAATTTTCGTTTGGAGGCAAGTAAGAATCCATGGCATTTACATCAGTCTGCTTCTTTTTTTTCTTTCCGGTTGTCTGTCTTGCGTACTGGATGATTTCACCTCAGCATGTCAGGCTGAAAAAGCATCTGTTGCTTTTTTCAAGCTGTGCTTTTTTCCTTTTCGCCGGCGTGTTCTCGTTTCTGACCGCGCTGCTGGTCACCCTGGTCTCCTATGGGTGCGGAATCGGTCTGCGGAACATCAGGGCCGACGGGCAAGCGCGGTTTTTCGGCATGAAAAAACAAACGGCCGAAAAAGCCCTTCTCGCGGCAGGCTGCGTCACCGTTCTCCTGACGCTTGCCTTTATCAAATATTACGATTTCGGAGCGTACCTTTGGGACCGTGCGTTCGCCCTTCTCGGCGTTTCCGCCGCGCTTCCCCGCTGGAACATCCTGGTGCCCCTCGGCTTATCCTTTTATTCCCTGCAGGCGGTCGGGTATCTGGCGGACGTCTACCGGGGAAAAATACTCTGTGAAAGCAATTTTCTGGACTACGCCCTGTTTGTTTTATATTTTCCGCAGGTTTTTTCCGGCCCGATCGGCCGCGCCGGCAGCCTGCTTCCCCAGTTTGAAAAGCCGCGCCGCGCCGACCCCGAGGTGCTGCGCACCGGGCTGATCTGGATGGCGTGGGGGTATTTTTTAAAGCTGGTGGTCGCCGACCGGCTCGCCGTGTTTGTCGATACGTTTTACAGCTCCCCAGCGGAATACCCCGGCCTGGCTTCCTGGGTCGCCGTCTTTTTTTACGCCATGCAGATCTACTGCGACTTTTCCGGCTATTCCCTGATCGCGCTGGGCTGCTCCAAGGCGTTCGGGATCGATCTGATCAATAATTTCCGGATGCCGTATTTTTCCAGATCCATGAAGGAATTCTGGAGCCGCTGGCATATTTCGCTCAGTACCTGGTTCCGCGACTACCTGTATTTTCCGCTCGGCGGCAGCCGCTGCAGCAGCCGGAAAAGGGACCGGAACCTCATGATCGTTTTCGCGGCCAGCGGCCTTTGGCACGGCGCGAGCCTGACCTTCCTTTTGTGGGGCGCGCTGCACGGCTTTTACCAGGTGGCGGAAAAGCGATTGGCCGGGCATGCGGAAAAGCTGCGTTCGGCGCTGGGGCTTGGCCGTCTTCCCGCGGCGGTCCGCTCGGCTTTTCAAATCGCGCTGACCTTTTTGCTGGCCGCGCTCGCGTGGATCCCCTTCCGGGCGGACAGCTTCCGTACCATCCCCGTGGTGCTGAAAAATCTGGTCACCCCGGTTTTCTGGCCGGTCAAAGACGGATATTACGGGTTCGGCCTGAATAAGGCGGAGTTTCTTCTGTGCCTGTTTGGAATCGCGGCGGTTTTCACTGTTGATTTGCTGCGGGAAAAGGGATGGCGGCCGGCGGAAATCCTGTACCGGCAAAACACGTTCGTCCGCTTTGCGTGTTATGCCGGGCTGGTGATTTTTATTCTGCTCTTCGGCGTTTACGGGCCGGGGTTTGCCGCGCAGAGCTTCATTTACGGACAGTTTTAATGCGAAGGATTGGATCAATGCAAATGAGACGTTTTATTTTGAAAGGAATCGCGGTGTTTCTGGCGGCCGCGCTTTTTATGGGAATTTCGACTCCTATTCTGAAGAACAAGGGGTCGAACGCGGCGAAGTATGAAAAGGCGCTTTACAGCGACGACAGCGACGTGAATGAAGCGGACGTGATTTTCCTGGGCGGAAGCCACGCGTACAACGGCTTTGACCCGGACGTTCTGTGGAGCGACTACGGAATCAAATCCTACAATTATTCCAATTCGGGACAGGCTTTTTATCTGACCTACTACCTGTTCCGTGAAATTCTGAAAAACCACTCGCCGAAGGTCGCGGTTGTGGACCTGTACTATATCGGCATGACAAGCGAATATTTTTCCGAAAGCATGTATCTTCACAACGTGGTGGACAGCATGACGCTCTCGCAGAACAAGCTGGATTTTATTTTCAACTGTGTGCCGGACAACGAAATCCTTTCCTGGCTGTTCCCGTTTTTTTATCATCACGCGCGCGCGACCAAGCTGACCGCAAGCGATTTTTCATTGAGCAGCAACAGCGCGGATGATTTCTGGCTGGGCTCCGGGTATCAGTGGGAATCCGGCAACATCACGTTCACAGCGCTGAACAAAACGGAGAAGGTGGGCACCATTCCGGAAAAATCGGCGTATTACCTCAACGCCATCATCGACCTTGCGAAAGAAAACAACGTTTCGCTGGTATTCACCTCGCTGCCGCACGACTACACCAACGCCGCCCGGCCGGACGACTGGGTCGACGACGAATACGCGATGTTCAACGCCGTGAAGCAGCTTGCCGCGGAGAACGACATTCCGTTCCTCCAGTTTGTGGACGGGATCATGGACGAAATCAATTTTGACACGACGACCGACATGTTCAATTCCGGCCATATGAATGTCCGCGGGGCGGAAAAAGTATCGGACTACATCGGCCAATATTTAAGCGGCCATTTCGATCTGCCGGATTACAGCGGGCAGGACAACAGCCTGTGGGACGGCTACGCCGAGTCTTACCGGAAAGCGGTTTCCGAACAGATTTGAAAAATCGGGGCCTGTGGCCGGGGGGAGCAGATTGCACCGCTCCCCCTCGGGCTTTCTTCGGCCGGGTGTGTACCGGAAGGGAGGAGCGGGAAGGCCCGATTTGAAAATACGGGAGAATCCTGAAAAAAGCTTGACTTTTGTCCAAATATCTAATATAATAGTAAAGCTGTCACCGAATCATAAATGAATATGCGCTCGTAGCTCAGCTGGATAGAGTGCTTGACTACGAATCAAGAGGTCCTGGGTTCGAATCCCCGCGGGCGCGCCAGAATCAGACAAAGCATTGCGCTTTGCCTGATTTTATTTTATGACAGGCTGCGCTCCCGCGGGGTGAGAACCCGGCGTGTTTCGTACGGGCTAAGCGGGAAAAGACTCCGCGCCGGGGCCGACGGAGTTTGCCGCCGCAGGCGAGAAAGGCGTTGTACGCCCGAATCCCCGCGGGCGCGCCAAAATCAGACAAAGCATTGCGCTTTGCCTGATTTTATTTTATGACAGGCTGCGCTCCCGCGGGGAGAGAACCCAGCGTGTTTCGTACGGGCCAAGCGGGAAAAGACTGCGCACCGGGGCCGACGGAGTTTGCCGCCGCAGGCGAGAAAGGCGTTGTACGCCCGAATCCCCGCGGGCGCGCCA
>JAAYUL010000121.1 GCA_012517675.1 Clostridiales bacterium
GCTGGCAGCGGGAAAGAATGGTAGCGGGCAGCTTGTGCACCTCGGTGGTCGCCAGAATGAAGATCACATGCGCGGGGGGCTCCTCCAATGTTTTCAGAAGCGCGTTGAATGCGCCGGTCGAAAGCATGTGGACTTCGTCGATAATATATACCCTGTATTTCGCGGCGGCCGGAGTGAAGTTCGCCTCTTCCCGGAGAGAGCGGATATTGTCCACGCCGTTGTTGCTCGCGGCGTCGATCTCAACAATATCCATAACGGAACCGCTGTCGACCCCCCGGCAGATTTCGCACTCCCCGCACGGGTCGCCGTCCACCGGATGAAGACAGTTGACCGCTTTCGCCAGAATTTTGGCGCAGGTCGTTTTACCGGTCCCACGGGAACCGGTAAACAGATAAGCATGGGCCACGCGGCCCGCCGTCAGTTCGTTTTTCAGCGTGACGGTCACCTGCGGCTGGCCGACCACGTCCGAAAAGACCTTCGGCCTCCACTTTCTGTAAAGCACCTGATACACGAACTCACCCCCAAGACAGACTGAAAGCAAGACAGACCGTTTTTCAACGGGATATCATGCACCGGGATATGCAGACGAACAGACCACCTGTATCGCCCGGGAAAATCCGCTTAATGCTGCTCGGTTCCCCGCCTGACATGGTTCGCGGCATCCCGCCGTACAGAGCCCGCCCGCCTGCATATCCTGTTGCACGCATTTCTGCCTTGCTTTTTATCCAGCCTTATTATTATATACGATTCCACCCAAAAAGACAAGCCGTATTCGCAGCCATCCATTTTAAAAAATTTTTGAACATATTTATCTTTTCGGAAAAATATGATATGATGGATCAAGAATGAAGTATCCCTTTCCCATCGGGAAAACCGTTTGGATTCCATCCAACCGTTTTGGGTTTCAGACCGCCGCCATTTCATTGTAAAGAAGGGTTCCGCATGATTTCATCCTCCGTATTGGCCGCGTTCATTGCCGCGGCCGCCGCTGAGCTGGCGCTCCCCGTGATTCTGCTTCTGGTGCTGTTTCTGAAGAAAAAGGTTGCCGCTGCTCCCGTGTTCCTCGGTTTCGCATCGTTTTTCGTTTCCCAGGTCATGCTCCGGATGCAGATCCTGAATATTGTAAAAACACAAAGCTGGTTCCAATCGTTCGCGCTCAACTTTATTCCCTACTGCCTGATGCTTGCATTTACCGCGGGACTGTTTGAGGAAAGCGCGCGCCTGCTGTGCGCGGGCTGCTTCCTGAAGCGGCACCGCATGTTCCGCGACGCGGTTTCCTTCGGGCTCGGCCACGGGTTATGCGAAGTGATTCTGATTACCGGAATGGGGCAGATCAACAATATTGTTTACGCCATGATGATCAACGGCGGGACCTTCCAAAAAGCGACGGCGGCCCTGTCCGCCGCGCAGAGCCAGGCGATTCTGTCGGCCATGAGGGCGGTCACCCCATCGATGGTTTACCTTGGCATCGCGGAGCGCGTTTTTGCCGTTGCATTCCATGTTTTTGCAAGCGTACTGGTGTTCAAAGGGGTCAACGAGCATAAGATCAGCTGGTATCTGCTTGCGCTCGGGCTGCACACCGTTTACGATTTTGCCGGAGTAACGCTGGCAAAATACGCGGACATCTGGTTTGCCGAAGGGTTTATGCTGTTGGCCGCGGTCCTCGCCGTATTCCTCACCGTCAGACTGAAGCCGTTCTTTCCGGAACAAAACATCGGCGAACCTCGCCCCGTTTTCGACTCGCGCTAAAAATTCCAAACCTCCGTACCGGTGGGCTGTACTCACACCGGCACGGAGGTTTTTTGATTCGCGCAGAGCCGCTTTCTCTGTCTGCTTTTGACCGGCTTTTACTTGACCACTCCGTCATACGTCAAAACAGCCCGATACAGATCCGGCCGGCGGTCGCGGAAAATCCCCCACTCGGCGCGCTGGTCCGCGATTGCATCCAGGTCAAATTCCGCATACAGCACCGCTTCTTCCGTTCTTCCGGCTTCCGCGATTTTCTCCCCCACCGCGTTTGTGATAAAGGAAGAGCCGTAAAAGCGGATTGTGGAATTGCCGATGCTTTCCTCCCCGATCCGGTTGGCCGCGACGACCGGAACCAGATTGCATGCGGCATGGCCGATCATGCAGCGCTGCCAATGGTCTTTGGAATCGACCTCCGGATTTTCGGGTTCGGAGCCGATGGCGGTCGGGTACATCAGGATTTCCGCCCCCATCAGCGCCATGCAGCGCGCCGCCTCCGGATACCACTGGTCCCAGCAGATTCCGGCGCCGATTTTTCCGAATTTTGTATTCCAGACGCAAAAGCCCGTATCGCCCGGGTTGAAATAATATTTTTCCTCGTAACCGGGGCCGTCCGGTATATGGCTTTTCCGGTACACCCCCAAAACCTCTCCGGTGGCGTCGATCATGGCGAGCGAGTTATATCTCGCGTTGTTTTTTTTCTCATAAAAGCTGACCGGAAGCACGACCCCCAGTTCTTTCGCAACGCTTTGAAAACGGCCGACCGCTCTGCTGTTTTCCAGCTCCACGGCATAACCGTAAAATTCAGGCTTTTCCTTCTGGCAGAAATACAGCGTTTCAAACAGCTCCTGCGTCAGGATGACCTGAGCGCCGGCGGCGGCGGCCTTTCTGACCAGCCGTTCCGCTTTCGCAAGGTTTTCCTCCGCATTTTCGGTGCAGCTCATCTGCAACGCCGCGACTTTTACTTTTCTCATTTGATTTCCCCCCAAACAGTCAATTGCCTTCCGGCATTTGCTGTGTGATGCAATGGACGTTCCCGCCTTCTTTGATCAGCTTCATCCCGTCCACCGCCGCAACGGTACGGTCCGGAAAAATTTTCCGCAGGATTTCTTTCGCCCTCCGGTCCGTCGCCGCCGCGTCCCCGCCGAATACCGGGAGCACGATTCCGCCGTTGACAAAGTAAAAATTCAGGTAACTGAGCGTCAGCCTCACGCCGTTATAAAGGCGGGCGGGCGGCTGGGGGATCTCGACCACCTCAAGGCTCCTTCCCATTGCGTCGGAAGCCCCGTGCAAACTATCCAGATTTTCCCGTGTAATCCCGAAATTCGGGTCTTCCGGATCATGGCAGGATTGCAGCAGCACCACGCCGGGCTTTGCAAAGCAGGCGACGTTGTCGACATGCCCGTCCGTCTCGTCCCCGAACAGGCCGCGTTTCAGCCATATGATTTTAGAAATATTCAGATGTTGTTTCAAAACCTCTTCAATCTGTTCCCGGGAAAGCTGCGGGTTTCGGTTCGGATTCAGCAGGCACTGCTCCGTGGTCAGCAACGTCCCCTGCCCGTCCACATGAATGGAGCCGCCTTCCAGAACGATACCGGCCTGAAGGCAGGGCACATGAAAATGCGCCAGCAGCCGCCGGGCAACCGCATCGTCCAGATTGTACGGCGTGTATTTTTCGCCCCAGGCATTGAAGTTCCAACTGATGCCCGACAGCCTTTTTTCGTTATCCCACACAAAGGTGGGGCCGTTGTCCCTGATCCAAGCGTCGTTATGGGGAATCATCACAAGCCGGGCAAAATCTCCGCAGAGCGATTCCGCCTCCTGCTCCGAACCGGGGTTGACAATGACGGTAACGGGTTCAAACCCTGCGATCGCCCGCGCCGTTTCCGCGTAGCCTTCACAGACCTCCGAATAATTTTCCTTCCATATCAGCGATTCCCGCACCGGCCATTCCAAAAATGTTCTTTGGTGTTTTTCCCATTCCGCGGGCATTGTGTAACTGTGTTGGTTCCGCATTCCTTTTTTTACCCCTTACTGGTGATATGAGATCAGGCGGCTTCTCCGCCGCCTGTTTCAAGCCGCCTTGGCACGATTTGGCAATCGCGCCTCTTAATTGTCCGTCCGGTTCTATTATAACCTGATTCCGTCCGAAATGGAAGCGGGATTCACGCAGCCACCCGGAACGGACGGAAAAAAGCCGTTGGTATTCTGCATGGAAGCCAAATCAAAATTGCAAATATTTCATTGCTTTAATTTGTTGACTTTTCATTAATTTCAGTTTATAATTTCCGTAATTATTGATTCCTAAACAGGAATTAAACCGTCTATTTGCAATATTTTATTTTAGCGCCTTCGTTTTATGAAAATTCTGGTATTAAAGCGGGAACAGGCAAACTGAAAGGAGTAAATACAAAATGTCAAAAAGAGTTTTTTCCGCTCTTCTTTGCGCGGCAATGGCAGCGGTCCTTTTTGTCCTGCCGGGCTGCTCACAGACCTCCACCACCGCCGGGTCTTCCGGAACACAGAAAAAAGTGCTGAAGGTCGGCATGGAATGCGCGTTCGCGCCTTACAACTGGACGCAGGCCAACGACAAGAACGACGCCGTGCCCATTTCAAACAGCTCCGGCGAATATGCGAACGGTTACGACGTGATGATGGCGAAAAAGATCGCCGACGCCATCGGCTACGACCTTCAGGTCGTGAAAACCGAATGGGACGGCCTTGCGCCCGGCGTTTCTTCCGGCAAGCTGGACGCCGCCATCGCGGGCATGAGCATTACGAAGGACCGCATGAAGACCGTCGACTTCACCGATGTTTACTACAAGGCTTCCATTTACGCGCTGGTCCGGTCCGACAGCAAATACGCCTCCGCGAAAAGCCTTTCCGACCTGAAAGGCGCAAAATGCTCTTCCCAGCAGAACACCATCTGGTATAAAATGCTTGATCAGATTCCGAGCGCCAACAAACAGCCCGCCATGAAAAACGTTCCGTCTTTGGTCGTTGCCCTGACCTCCGGCAAACTGGAGGTCTTTGTGACGGACAAGCCGACCGCCATGGCCGCCACATATGCAAACAAAAGTCTTGTCATGCTTGATTTCACAAAGAGCAGCGACAATTTCGAGGCTTCCGACGAGGATGTGAACC
Source organism: Clostridiales bacterium (assembly GCA_012517675.1). GTDB lineage: Bacteria > Bacillota > Clostridia > Oscillospirales > Acutalibacteraceae > Caproiciproducens. The sequence goes on from JAAYUL010000121.1 coordinate 4,891, forward strand.
TGGGAATCGCGGTTTCCAAGAAAAATCCAACGTTGAAAGCAGCCATCAACGGCGCGCTGAAAAACATCAGCGAAAGCGAACGCGACACCATCATGCAGACGGCCATCAAAAATCAGCCCGTCACACAGTAATCTTTACATTATAAAACGGGAAACGAGTTGTAAATTATGAATCTTCCGGGAGATACCGATTTTGTGGGATGGGTTGTCTATTTGACCCGTCAGTACGGGATGATCTTCCTGCACGGCGCGGGAATCACCCTGCTGCTTGCCCTTGTGGGAACGCTGATAGGCTGTATCATCGGCCTGCTGGTCGGCATATTGAGGACCCTTCCGCTGAACCCCAAAGCAAACATTGCGGTGAAAGCGCTGCACAAGCTGCTTCAGTTTGTGCTGGCCGCCTACATAGAGATTTTCCGCGGCACGCCTATGATCGTGCAGGCCATGGTCGTCTATTACGGCGCCATGCAGCTTTTTAAGCTGGACATGAGCCCGCTGACGGCCGGATTTCTGGTGGTCGCCGTCAACACCGGCGCCTATATGGCGGAAACCGTGCGCGGCGGCATCGATTCCGTCGACGTGGGGCAGACGGAAGCCGCGAAAGCGATCGGCATGACCCACTGGCAGACGATGATCAATGTTATCCTGCCGCAGACCATCCGCAACATTCTGCCGCAGATCGGCAACAACTTGATCATCAACATCAAGGATACCTCCGTGCTGAACGTCATCAGCGTCACCGAGCTTTATTTTTCGGGGAATTCCGCCGCGGGCGTGTATTTCCGCTATTTTGAGGTCTTCTTTATCGTCTGCGTGATCTACTTTATCATGACCTTTACCTGTTCCCGCCTTCTGCGCTGGATGGAGCACAAACTCGACGGCTCCAGCTACTATTCCCTGGTGAAAAGCGACATGATGGCCGACCCGTGCGGTCATAACCCCGTGAAGACAGGAGGCCGCAAAAAATGGAAAAGGTGAATTCCCCTATTTTGCAGATCAAACATCTGAGTAAAAAATTCGGCGATCACACCGTGCTCAAGGATATTGATTTTGAAACCGACCTGCGCGACGTGATCTGTATCATCGGCGCCTCCGGTTCGGGCAAATCCACGCTCCTGCGCTGCATCAACATGCTGGAAACCCCCACCTCCGGCCAGATTCTCTTCCACGGAAAAGATATCATGGCCAAAGGGGTGAACGTGAGCGCCTACCGCGCCAAGGTCGGCATGGTGTTCCAGTCGTTCAACCTGTTTCACAATATGACCGTATTGCAGAACTGCATGGCGGGAACCGTCAAGGTTCTGAAAAAAGACAAGAAAACCGCGGAGAAAACGGCGCTGAAATACCTTGCCAAGGTCGGCATGGCGGAATATATCAACGCAAAGCCGAACCAGCTTTCCGGCGGGCAGCAGCAGCGCGTGGCGATTGCCCGGGCGCTTGCCATGCAGCCGGAAATCCTGCTGTTCGACGAGCCCACCAGCGCGCTGGACCCGCAGATGGTGGGCGAAGTGCTCACCGTGATACGCGACCTTGCGAACGAAGGCATGACGATGGTCATCGTCACCCATGAAATGGCGTTCGCGCGCGACGTTTCTTCCCGGGTTGTTTTTATGGCGGACGGCGTGGTCGCCGAACAGGGTACGCCGGAAGAGATTTTCGGAACTCCCAAGCAGCAGGCCACCA
>JAAYUL010000122.1 GCA_012517675.1 Clostridiales bacterium
AGCAGATTGAATATCATTGTGGCGAAATCCGCGGGCTTTTGCTTCGGCGTCGACCGTGCGGTGAAACTGGTGGAAAAGCTTGTGGAGGAAAACAGGCGCGTTTATACGCTCGGTCCGATCATCCACAATCCGCAGACGTTGAACAGGCTCCGGGAACGCGGCGTCCGGATTGTGGATTCCCCGGAGCAGGTCCCGCCCGGCGGTACCATTGTGATCCGCTCCCACGGAGTGGCAAGGTCGGTTCTGGAAAACATCCAATCGCTGGGGCTTGACTGTACCGACGCGACGTGTCCGTTTGTGGCGAAGATTCATGCTTTGGTTTCCGCAGCCGGCGCCGCGGGGAAAACGGTCCTGATTGCCGGAGATGCGGAACACCCGGAGGTTCAGGGAATACGGGGCCACTGCACCGGCCAATGCTTTATTTTTAAAAACAGCGGCGAATTGGTCCAATTGGGAGAAAAATTTCTGAAAGAGAAAGAAATTCCCCTTTGTGTTGTTGCACAAACCACATTCAGTGTGTCGGAGTGGGAAAATTGTTTGAAAATAATAAATAGGGTATATACAAATGCAACAATTTTTGATACAATATGTAATGCTACTGCAAAACGTCAGTCAGAGGCGGCGCTTTTGTCACGGCAATGTGATGCCATGATTGTAATTGGGGGCAGGCAGAGTTCGAATACCGCAAAGCTGCGCGATGTTTGCAGTGAAAACTGCAAAACGTATCTGGTGGAATCTGCGGACGAGCTTCCGCTTTCGGCGCTGAAACAGGCCGATTGTATTGGCATTACAGCTGGCGCTTCCACGCCGGCAAGCATTATAAAGGAGGTATTTGATACCATGTCAGAAATTTTTGAGGGTGCGGGTAATCATTCAGCGGAAAATAATGCCGAAGGCAATTTTGAGGAAATGCTGGAAGAATCTCTGAAGAGTTTAAATACAGATGAAAAGGTTCGAGGTGTGGTTGTCGGCATTACTCCCACGGAGGTTTATGTCGATGTCGGAAGAAAGCAGGCCGGATTCATTTCCGCGTCGGAGCTTTCCGCAGATCCGAATGTAAAGCCGGAAGATGTTGTAAAAATCGGAGACGAGCTTGATCTTCTCATTATGCGTACCAACGATCAGGAAGGCACCATCATGCTTTCCAAAAAGCGTCTGGATGCCTTGAAGGGCTGGGAAACCGTTGCCGCGGCGGAAGAAAGCCAGGAAGTGCTCACCGGTATGGTGACCGAAGTGGTCAAGGGCGGCGTAATCGCCGTTACCAACGGAGTCCGCGTGTTTATCCCCGCTTCACAGGCGACCGCTTCCCGCGGCGAACCGCTGGAAGACCTTCTGAAAAAGGAAGTGCAGTTCCGTATTATCGAAGTGAACCGCGGCCGCAGGCGCGCAGTCGGTTCCATTCGTTCCGTGCTGAAGGATGAAAGGAAAAAACAGGCGGAAAAATTCTGGGAAACCGCGGAAGAGGGCAAAGAGTACACCGGGGTGGTGAAGTCGCTCACCTCCTACGGCGCGTTTGTCGACCTCGGCGGAATCGACGGAATGATTCACATTTCCGAGCTTTCCTGGGGCAGGATCAAGCACCCCTCGGAGGTTGTCAATGTGGGCGATACCGTCACGGTTTATATTAAGAGCCTTGACAGGGAAAAGGGCAAGATTTCCCTCGGCTACAAGCGCCCGGAAGACAATCCGTGGGAGATCCTCCGCCGGGATTATCCGGTTGGGACCGTAGCGGAAGTAACGATTGTAGGTATGACGGCGTTCGGCGCGTTTGCCAGAATTATCCCCGGCATCGACGGATTAATACATATATCACAGATTGCCGACCACAGAATCGAAAAACCGCAGGATGTTTTGAAAATCAACGATGTTGTCAAAGCGAAAATCACGGATATCGACTTTGATAAAAAGCGCGTCAGCCTTTCCATCCGCGCTCTGCTAGAACCCGAAACAGAGGCGAATCCGGAAGAAAATCCGGCGGAATAAGGAATTTGTTTTTATGATTAAGGCACAAAGAGCTTTGCTTTTTGTGCCTTTTCCTGTTCGAGGGCCCCGTATTCTGTTTTTTTCACATTTTATCACCTGCTGAGTATGATGGCATATGGGAGTTGGAGGGTGATAATATGCGAAATCTCGGAAAATATCGAAAAAGCCGTTCCCGCCGCACCATGCGATGGAAAACAGGGATCGCCGTCCTTTTCTGCGTTGCGTTTATGTTGATTTTGAATGAGCATGTCCGGCCCATTATGGAATCCATCACGACGAATCAGGCGCGGGTCATGTCGATCAATATCATCAATTCCGTGGTTGCGGAGGAACTGAAAAAAAATGAGGTGTCGTACAGCGACCTGATTTCGGTGGAGCGCAGCGATTCCGGCGAGGTGCTTGCCATTACCACCAATATGGTGAAAATGAACGAGCTTAAGGCGGTTATCATTCAGGATGTGCAGGACCGGATGGACAGCCACACGGACGTTGGAATTCCGATCGGAACCTTCACGGGAAACGATTTTCTGCACGGCCGCGGCCCCGAGGTCCCGCTGAGACTTACGCTGAGCGGAAACGTGAACGCCGAATTCAAAAGCTCCTTCCAGTCCGCGGGCATCAACCAGACCAAGCATCAGATTTATCTCAACATACATACCAGCGTTTATTCGCTGATTCCGGGCTTTGCGACTACGACCGAAGTGGACACCAATCTTCCCGTGGCGGAAACCGTCATTGTCGGTCAGGTTCCGCAGGTGGTTGCAAACCTGAAATAGAGCGTTTCGGGCAGCTCAAAATCCGACAATTTGTTATTTGCAGCGATGTTCCGATCTGCTATAATAAGGGCGTGCCGGGGTCTGTTCCCAGGCGCGCCCAAAATACAGGAAAGGGCTGAAAACATGGATTTGGAAGAGGCAAAACAGCAGGCGGAAAAGCTCAGGGAGCAGATCCGTTACCATAACCGGAAATATTATGTGGAGGATTCTCCGGAAATAGACGACTATGAATATGATATGCTGTACAGGCAGCTTCAGCAGATAGAGAAGGAATTTCCGGAGCTTGTCACCCCGGATTCCCCCACGCGGCAGGTCGGCGGCGCACCGCTCAACCAGTTTGAACCCGTGGTTCACACGGTCCCGATGGAAAGCCTTCACGATTCCTTTTCGGAAGGGGAGCTTTTTGAATTCGACCGGCGCGTGCGCTCCGCAGCGGATGCCCCGGTTTATGTGGTGGAGCCGAAGTTCGACGGTCTTTCCGTCAGCCTGGAATACCGCGACGGCATTTTTGTCCGGGGCTCCACCCGCGGCGACGGGATGGTGGGCGAGAATGTGACGGAGAACCTTCGCACCATCCGCACCATACCGAAGAAGCTGAAGCGGCCCCTTCCGTTTTTGGAGGTGCGCGGCGAAGTATACATGTCGCACGAGAGCTTTGAAAAGCTGTGCGAGCGGCAGGAGCTCAACGACGAAAAACCGTTTAAAAATCCGCGCAATGCGGCGGCGGGCTCGCTGCGGCAGAAGAACCCGAAAATCACCGCGTCCCGCGTGCTCGATATCTTTGTCTTCAACGTGCAGCAGGTAAATGGGGCCGAGCTGCACAGCCACGATGAAGCGCTCCGCTTTCTCGACGGGCTTGGGTTTACGGTGACGCCGTTTTACCGCACCTGCACTTCGATGGATGAGGTTGTGGAAGAGGTCCGGCGCATCGGCGGCCTGCGCGGCTCGCTCGGATATTCCATCGACGGCGCGGTCGTCAAGGTGAATTCCTTTGCCCAGCGGGAGCTGCTGGGCAGCACGGCGAAATTTCCCCGCTGGGCGGAGGCGTTTAAGTACCCGCCGGAAGAAAAACAGACCAGGCTGCTGCGCGTTGAAATCAATGTGGGGCGCACGGGCGTTCTGACCCCCACGGGCGTTTTCGAGCCGGTCACGCTGGCGGGCACCACGGTCGGCCGCGCCACGCTGCATAATCAGGATTTTATTTCGGAAAAGGACATCCGCGTGGGGGACACGGTCATTTTGCGGAAAGCGGGAGAAATCATTCCGGAAGTGGTTTCCGTCGTGTCGCACGCAGAAGATTCCAGACCGTATCAAATGCCGCGTGTTTGTCCCGCCTGCGGTGCCGCCGCGGTGCGCGAAGAGGGGGAAGCGGCCACCCGGTGCACCAACCCGGAATGCCCGGCGCAGCTTCAGCGCCATATCATCCATTTTGCCGGCCGCGACGCCATGGATATTGAGGGCCTTGGCCCGGCGGTGGTGGAACAGCTTGCCGCACGGAAGCTGGTTTCGTCCCCGGCGGACTTGTATGATCTGACGCAGGCGCAGGTCATGGAGTTGGAGCGAATGGGGGAAAAATCCGCGCAAAATCTGCTGGAGGCGATTGAACGCTCCAAGCAGAACGATTTGTACCGGCTGGTGTTTGCGCTCGGCATCCCGCATGTCGGGCTGAAGGCGGCCAAGCTCCTGTCCGCCCGGTTCCGCACCATCGACGGGATTTTTCAGGCGTCGGAGGAGGACATCGTCTCCATTGAGGGCTTCGGGGACATCATCGCGCGGAGCGTCGCGGATTACTTTTCGCAGTCCGGCACCGCGCACCTCATCGGCCGCCTGCGCGACGCCGGCGTAAACATGACAAGCGCCGCCGTGGTGCAGGATACCCGCTTTGCCGGAAAGACCTTTGTGCTGACCGGCACTCTGCCCACGATGACCCGTTCGGAGGCGACCGCCGTAATTGAAAAATTCGGCGGCAAGGTTTCCGGCAGCGTATCGAAGAAAACTGGCTATGTGCTGGCAGGGGAAGATGCGGGAAGCAAGCTGTCCAAAGCGCGGCAGCTGGGGGTCACGGTTCTTTCCGAAGCGGAGTTCCAGAAAATGCTCGAAAATTAAAACGATTCAGGAAGCCGGAGGGTACAAAAGGCCCTTCGGCTTTTTCTATTGATAAACAAAAATAAATTATTGATAAACGATAAATTAATATTGATAAATAATATATATCGTGATATAATAGCAAACAGGAAGGAGGGAAAGCAACATGTGGAACCGCTCCAAATCGCTCATGCTTTCCATTTTCAGCACAAGACTGTTTGCGCTGCTGATCATACTCGGCGTCATCATGGCGCCGTCGGTTGTCCGTTGGTATTTTGGCTTTTCCGGCGGCACGGAAAGTCAGGTCTGGCCTTTCTGCGTCATTATTTATGTGAGCAGCGTTCCCGCGTTTGCACTGCTTTATTGTCTTCATCTTTTGCTGCTTCATATTCGGTCGGGCGATGCTTTTATCGTTCAAAACGTAACGCTGCTGCGCGCGATTTCCTGGTGCTGTTTTACCATTGCGGTCATCACCTTTTCCGCGGGATTTTATTACGCGCCTTTTTTTCTTGTGGCGGTTGCGGCCTTGTTTATCGCGCTGATCCTCCGCGTGATCAAGAATGTTTTCGAGCAGGCCATTGAAATGAAAAGCGAAAATGATTTTACCATTTAAAAAGGGAGGAAGCTATGCCTATCATTGTTAATCTGGACGTGATTATGGCCAGGCGAAAGGTTTCCTCCGGGGAGCTTTCGGAAAAAATCGGCATCACGCCGGCAAACCTGTCCATATTGAAGAATAACAAGGCGAAAGCCATTCGTTTTTCTACGCTGGAAGCGCTGTGCCGTGAGCTTCATTGTCAGCCGGCCGACCTTCTGGAATATATTGATTCGGAATAAAGGAGTCATACAGAATGAATCACGAAGAAAAAATCGGGGCCGGTCCGGTGCCCGAAACCGCCGGCGCACCCATTTTTCCGGGAGCGGACTTTGATTTGACTGAAGAAGATCTGCGCTGCAGGCCGCCTTTTCGGGAACCTGCGCCTGTTTTGTCCACGGGGAAGGACGCTGTTTTTGCCCTGCTCTTTTTTATTTGCGGGTACTGCTTTGTCTGGCTGGTCCATCCGTTCCGCCTCGGGTTCGGCGCGACTGTTTTTACCGTTCTGTTCTGCCTGGTTGCGCTGGCTTACCAGAAAAGCCGCGGCGTTTCCCTTTCCGGGGAGGGAATTTTCTGGTTTGCCGCCATGCTGATTTCCGGGGCCAATTTTTCCCTGCTTTCCAATGTGTTTCTGCAAAGCCTGAACCTGCTCCTGCTCATGGGCATAGCGGTGTACTGGGCGGCCGTGCTCAATTCGACCCGGCTGGAGCCGTCGCTTGGGGGCTGTTTTCCGGCGGACATGGTCAACCAGTTGTTTCAGGTGCCGTTCCGCAACTTTGGCTGCGCCGTAAAGGTTTTACGGAATGAAACGGTCAAAAGCCGGAAAAGCAAAACGCTTTTCGCGGTAGCCTGCGGCGTGTTTGCGGCGGTGCCGATTTTGTGCCTGGTTTTTTCCCAGCTGATTCAGGCGGATGCCGGGTTTCAAGCCCTGACGCAGCGGATCGCCGACAGTATGGGAACCGGCGTAATAGAGTTTTTGCTGCGGCTGCTCCCGGCGTTTCTGGTCGGCAGCTATCTGTTCGGCCTTTGGTACGGCAACCTGCAAAAACGGTATGTGGGGATTTTTACCGCGGAAAGCGCGAAGCGTTTTTTCCAAAGGCAGAAAAAGCTGCCGCCCGCGCTTTCTTTGACCGTCCTTTTCCTGTTGGGCGCGGTTTACCTCTGGTTTCTCAGCTTCCAGGCCGTTACGCTCTTTTCCGCCGTTCAAAACCATCCTTCGGAAGGATTCACGTATGCGGAATTTGCCCGCCGGGGATTCTTTGAGCTGTGCAGGGTCGTTATGATTAATTTGACCGTGATGCTTGCCGCCTTCTTTTTTACACGAAGCGCCCAACGGCAAAAGACGATGCGTCTGATGAACGTAGTCCTTTCCGTCGAGACCCTGATGCTGATTGCGACGGCGCTTGGAAAAATGATGTTGTATATTGCGCAGTACGGGATGACGCAAAAGCGGGTTTACACCAGCTGCTTTATGATTGTGCTGTTCCTGATTTTCTGTCTGGTGATTTTCGCCCAGTTCCGGAAAATCAACCTGACCAGGTCGGTTGTGGCGCTGTGCTGCGTGTCGTTCCTCGCCCTCTGCTATGTCAATGCGGACGGATGGATCGCGCAGTATAACGTGGACCGTTACCTGAACGGAAGCCTGAAGCATGTGGATGTCGCCATGATGTACAGCGCGCCGGACGCCACCGTGCCGGCCGCGCTGCAATTGTACCGGCAGACGGACGACCCGCGTGTGAAGACGGAGCTGAAACAGTTCTTTCGGGATACAACGGCCCTGCAGATTCCGTTTGAGGAACAGAACCTGCAGCGGATTCGGGCGCAGGAGAGCATTGCTCAAATGAAATAACCGGCTTCAATGATTCCACATCGGATTTTTGCGGTTTGAGCTTTTTCCTGTTTTCTCTTCCGTGGACTCGGTTTAAACGATGCTATCGTTTTTGTTGTATTTCAAATGACGGTATGTTAAAATAAAAAAAGATCGGAGTTGAAAAAATGAGCACGATTTCTTGCTGACAATTTAGGTGCAATGAGATTTGGGTGCGGTATGAGCCGCCTGCCTGTTGTGCCTGTATGCAGGAAAGTGCGCATTCTTTGAGCTGAATAGATTGCTTTGTGATGCTTTTGGGCGTTTCTTGGCTGAATTCTATTGGTTGCAGGAATTTACTTTTCTGCAGCCAATATTTTTTATCGGGAGGAAAAGCAATGTCACAAATTCAGGTAACCAATCTGACGTTTGGCTATGAAGGCAGCTTCGATCCTATTTTTGAAAACGTCAGCTTTCAGATTGACACCAACTGGAAACTGGGGTTTACGGGCCGAAACGGACGGGGGAAAACCACGTTTTTAAATCTTCTGCTTGGAAAATATTCCTATCAGGGAAAGATTACACACTCTGTCAGCTTTGACTATTTTCCTTTTACCGTCGGGGATGCCTCTGCCGAAACGCAAGAGGTCATTGCTAAAATAGATCCGAATTATGCGCAATGGGAGCTTTTGCGGGAGTTTTCCCTGCTGGAACTGGACGAATCGGTGCTGTACCGCCCTTTTGCAACACTCTCCAACGGAGAACAGACAAAAGTGCTGCTGGCTTCCTTGTTTTTGAAGGAGAGCAATTTTCTGCTGATTGATGAGCCGACCAATCATCTTGATACGCACGGCAGAAAACTGGTATCGCAATATCTGAATCGCAAAAAAGGCTTTATTCTGGTCTCCCATGACAGAAGCTTCTTAGACGGCTGTGTTGACCATATTTTATCCATCAATAAAACAACGGTTGAGGTGGTGCAGGGCAACTTTTCATCATGGCTTTTCAATAAGGAGCGGCAAGACGGTTTTGAGCTTGCGGAAAATGAGAAGCTGAAAAAGGAAATCAGGCGGCTTGAAAAAACGGCGCAAGAAAAGGCGGTCTGGTCGGACAGGGTGGAAAAAACCAAATACGGAACACGGAATTCCGGGCTGCGGCCGGACAGAGGATATCTTGGGCATAAAGCCGAAAAGATGATGAAACGCTCTAAGACAATAGAGAAACGGCAGCAGTCCGCGATTGCGGAAAAATCGAAGCTCCTCCAAAATATCGAGTGTTCGGAAAACCTGAAAATCGGTCAGATTCCTTTTCATGCGAACCGGCTTGTTTCTTTGAATGGCGTTTCGATTGATTACGGTGCGCGCGTCGTGTGTGAAAAGCTATCTTTTGCCATTGAAGCGGGCGACAGGATCGCACTGTGCGGAAGGAACGGAAGCGGCAAATCCAGCATTTTAAAATTGATCTGCGGTGAAGAGGTTCCGTATTGCGGGGACCTTCATGTCGGAAGCGGATTGAAAATATCCTATGTTGCACAAAACACCTCGTTTCTGAGCGGCAGCTTATCCGATTTTGCAAGGAGCCATGAGCTCGATGAAAGTCTGTTCAAGGCGATTTTACGAAAACTGGATTTTGCCAGAGAACAGTTTGACAGGGACATGTCTGATTTCAGCGGGGGTCAGAAAAAGAAAGTGCTGATTGCCAAAAGCCTTTGTGATCAGGCGAATTTATATGTATGGGACGAACCGCTCAACTATATCGACGTTATTTCCCGCATGCAGCTTGAAAAATTACTGCTTGCATTTCAACCTACGATTTTATTTGTTGAGCATGATCGTGTGTTCTGCGAAAATATCGCAACCAAGACGGTATATTTAACTGTTCCGAATGAAACCGACCGGACCGCAAATCTGAAGTGAGTCACCAACAAATCGAACGGAGTCTGAACGCTTTTGCGTTTGGGCTCTTTTCTTTTTTGGTTCTAATACGGTCAAGTTGTCCATATCTATGTGGTGTAAGGGGGACAAGGAAATGGAACAAACGATGGAAAAAAGATTTGATTCGGCGGCCCGCGGGCTGAGCGATCGAATCCGGAAATGCCTGAAAGGCCTGCCTGCCGATATGAAAAATCAAACGCAGGAGCTGCGGCTCCGCGTTAACCGCCCGGTTTCGGTCTGCTGCAACAACGGAATTTATTTTTTGACCCGAAACGGGCGTCTTGCCTGTTTGCCGGAGGACGATATGGTCCTTGCGGGCAAGGAGGATTTGGAGGAGAGCTTTCGCAATATCTGCAGTTATTCCGTTTACAGCCATCAGAGCGAGATCAAAAGCGGATACGTTACCCTGTGCGGCGGGCACCGTGTGGGAATCAGCGGCACGGCCGTGCTGCGCGACGGGCAGATTTCAGGGATGCGCGACATTTCGTCCATCAATATCCGCATCGCGCGTGAAATTCCCGGGGCCGCCGATGAGCTTCTGAAAATGCTGAAAGACACGATTAACGCGGGGCTCCTTCTGGCGGGGGCGCCTGCCAGCGGAAAAACCACCATCCTGCGCGACATTGCCCGCCAGCTTTCCAGCGGAATCAACGGGAATATGCGCAAGGTCGCGGTTGTGGACGAGCGTGGCGAGCTTGCGGGCACCTACCTCGGTGTTCCGCAGAACGACATGGGGCTTTGCAGCGACGTGCTGGACGGTTACCCCAAAGCGGAAGGCATTCTTCAGGCGGTCCGCTCGCTGTCGCCGGAGTTTATCCTGTGCGACGAAATCGGGGGCAACGACGAAGTGAACGCGGTGGTGCAGGGGCTGAACGCCGGAGCGGGCGTTATTTCCAGCATTCACGCGGGCAGCATCGAACAGCTGATGAAACGGAAGCAGGCGGTCGACCTTCTGCGCACGGGCGCGTTCGGCACCGTGGCAATGCTGGACGGGTACAGCAGGCCCGGCAAAATAACAGGAATTTACAGGGCGGGTGATTTACTTGCTGAAATTGATGGGAGCGCTGATTCTGATCGCCTCGGGAACGCTCGCGGGATATGTGGAGTCGCATAAGCTTGCGGTCCGGGTGGAACAGCTGGAAGCGTTCCTGCGCTTTATTTCCGCCGCGCAGACGGAAATCCGCTTTTCCGGTCTTCCGGTGGAACAGATCGTACAGCGGTATGGCGGGGAACTGGAGTTCCTGCGGCTTTGCGGGCAGTCCTGCATCCACGGAGGTTACTTCACCTCCGCGTGGAACACGGGGGTTGCCGAAGGGACCAAAGGGCGCGGACTGCTTTCCGAGGATATTTCGCTGATTCGGGGGTTTGGGGAGGGCTTCGGCGCCAGCGATGTGGACGGCCAGCTTTCCCACTGTGCCATGTACACGCAGCTGATTGGGGAAAGGCTGAAAAACGCACGGGAGGAACAGGCGAAAAAGTCGAAGCTTTACCTGATGCTCGGCGTTTTTTCCGGAATGGTGGCGGCGCTTATGCTCTGCTGAAAATGGAGGATATAAAATGGATGTGGATTTGATTTTCAAAATTGCGGCGATCGGCATTATTGTTGCGGTCCTCAACCAGCTTTTGGTGCGCTCCGGGCGCGAGGACCAGGCCATGATGACCAATCTGGCGGGGTTGATCGTGGTTCTCATGATGATCATTCAGCAGATCGACACGCTGTTTAAATCCATCAAGTCGATTTTCGGGCTGTGACCATGAACATTGTTGCAATCGCCGGAATCGCCATTGTTGCCGCTGTGTTTGCGGCAGTGCTCAAACGCCGGAATCAGGAATACTCCATTATCATCAGTATCGCGGCGGGCATCGTGATTCTGGTTGAAATTCTTTCCAACATCGCTCCGGCCGTCAAACAGATCAATACGCTGCTGACGGCGGCCGGGCTTTCCTCGGAATATACGGTGATTTTGCTCAAGGCGCTCGGCGTGTGCGTACTCGCACAGTTCGCGGCCGATTCCTGCCGCGACGCCGGGGAGAGCGCGCTTGCCTCCAAGGTGGAGCTTGCGGGAAAAATTGCCATTTTGGTGCTGTCGCTGCCGCTTTTTGAAAAAATCGCCGGCACGGCGGCCGGCTTGATAGGTGTCTGAAATGAAGAGGGTCGTTTGCTTTTTCGTTTTTGTTTTATTTCTGGCTGCCTTTTCCCCGCCGGCGCGCGCGGCGCAGAAGGATATTCAGCAACAGCAGCAGGAGTATTACAGCCGGCAGCTGCAGCAGAGCGGCGCGGAGGATTTGCCAGACAAGCTGCCGGATGACGCCCGAAAGTCACTGGAAGCCCTGGGCGTGGAAGGGAGCGACTGGCAGAGCATCACCTCAATCACCCCGCAGGGCATGTTTCAGCAAATCATATCCGTTCTGGGCGGGAATGTCTCCGATCCGCTCAAGGCCTCCGTTTCCGTCATCGCGGTGATGCTGCTTTGCGCGCTGCTCAACGGCATGAAGCTGTCGTTCGGCGAAAAGTCCCTGGGCGGCGTGATCGGCATGGTGGGAACGCTCTGTATCTGCACCGTCGTTATTCAGCCGGTGGTGGCCTGCATTTCCGGCGCGGCGCAGGTCATTCAGGCGGCGGCGGGGTTCCTTCTGGCGTGTGTTCCCGTGTTGGTCGGCATCATGATTGCGGCGGGGCAGCCGGCTTCCGCCGGTTCGTACAACCTTTTGATGACGGCGGCGGGGAACGTGATTTCCCTGGTTTCCGCAAGCGTTCTGGTGCCGCTGATGAACATTTTTCTCGCGCTTTCCATTGTGGCCGCCGTGTCGCCGGGCATCAACCTGAACGGTCTGTGCGGCGCAATCAACAAAACGGTCAAGTGGATCCTGGGCCTGATGATGACGGTGTTCAGCGGCCTGCTCACCATGCACAGCATTGTTGCCGCCGCGGTGGACAGTGCCAGCGCCAAGGCGGCCAAGTTTGTGGTCAGCAGCATTGTGCCGGTCATCGGCAGTGCGCTGGGGGAAGCGGTCAACACCATTACCGGCTGCGTGAAGGTGCTGAAAGCGGGGGTGAGCGCGTTCGGACTGCTTGCCGGCATCTTCATTTTTCTGCCGATCATTGTCCAGTGCGTTCTGTGGCTGCTCACCATGAACCTGTGCGCGGGAATCGGCAGCGTGTTCGACCAGAAGGAAATCACAGCCGTACTCAAGGCGGTGGTGACGGTGCTCGAAACGCTTCTGGCGCTGGTGCTCTGCTGCATGACGGTGCTCACCGTCTCCACCGTGATTATGCTGATGATAGGAGGTGTGGGCTCATGAACGCGGTCCGCGAATGGTCCGCGGCAATCTGCATGGCGGTGCTTGCGGCGGCAATGCTGCAGAATCTGGTCCCCAACGGTTCCATGGAACGCATGATCCGGTTTGTCATCGGCGCTTTTGTGATCTGCGCCCTGATCGCGCCTGTTTCCCAAATCGTTCCGCAGGTCAGCCTCGACCTTCAGCAGCCTTCCCAAAGCCAGCCGGATTCGCAGCTGCAAAATACCGTGGAAGACCAGATTTCCTCCGCCGCGCAGGACAGCATTTACAATCTGGTGGTTGCCGAGCTCAGCCGGATCGATATAAAATGCGAAAATGTTGCCGCGATTATGGATACTCACGAGGATGGCAGCATATCAATTAACAAGGTTGTTGTAAAACTTGCGAAAGGATACGGCTCCGAGTGCCGAAAGGCCTCGGATTACCTGCAAAAGGAACTGGGAATCAAAACGGAGGTATCATCCGATGGATAAGGACAGCGGGGAAAAGGAAGGCAAAAAGACTTTTTTCGACAAACTGGCCGAAAACGAGCTTTACCGGAAAATCATTGCCGTGGCCTGCATTGCGGGAATCGCCCTGATTTTTCTTTCCGGATTTTTTAAAGGCGGCGGTCAGTCCGCTCAGCCGGCCGCTTCGTCCCAGGCGGCGGTTACGGCGGATCAGTATGCGCGGCAGATAGAAAGCAGCCTGACCGGCATTGTGGGACAGATTCAGGGGGCCGGACACACGGAGGTGCTGGTTACGCTGGAACGCAACACCGAGTATGTCTATGCGACCGAAGAAAAAACAACCAATCAGAATACGGAAGACAAAACGGACAGTGAAACCACAAAAAACGAGCAGAACGGCAGCACGGAAAAGAAATATATTCTTGTCAAGGATGCCGACGGTTCCCAGAAAGCGCTGCCGGTGACCGAGGTGCAGCCAATCATAAAGGGTGTGGTTGTTGTATGCGACGGCGGCGATAGTCCGGCCGTACAGCAGGATGTCATCAGTGCCGTCACCACGGCGCTGGATATTACTTCCGTGCGGGTGTGTGTATTAAAAGCAAAATAATGACAAACAGGGGGAATCAATTCTATGACTATGGGTAAGCGTCAGCTTGTTCTTGCGGCCTTGATTGTCGCGCTCGGTGCGGCTGTATATTTGAACTGGCAGTTCGCCGGCAACAATTCGCTGCTCGCGACCGACGCCGTCGCGTCGCAGACCGGCAGGACCTACGGCCAGACCGATCTGGTCGGCACTTCTTCCGCCGCGAAGAAAACCGCCTCGTCCGCTTCTTCCGTGGCGGTGCAGACCGACACGAACGCGGATTCGCTCGCACAGGCAAAGCTTTCTCGCACGCAGGCAAGGGACACCGCCAAGGACCTGCTGGTAAAGGTGATCAACGATGCGAGCTCCAGCGAAGCGGCGAAAAAGGAAGCGGTCGACAAGGCGGCCGCCCTGGCAAACAATGTGATTAAGGAAGACAACATTGAAACGCTGATCAAAGCCAAAGGCTTTTCCGACTGTGTGGTTTTTTTGCAGAACGGCGAATGCAATGTTGTGGTCAAGGTGAAAGAGGCTTCCCAGAACAACGCGATTGTTATTAAAGACATCGTCAAGGGACAGACGGGGATCGCGTATGATAAAATCAAAATTGTCACGATCACCTGATTTGTTCCGCGGGCCGCGTGCTTTTCCGGCGCTTTTTCCGGAATCCGGGGAATCCCGCAACTAACATTTGATTCCTGACGGGATTGTGGTATAATATGCCTGTGGATGTTTGACAATATAATGAGCAATCCGAACCCTCCACATAGCTGTGGGGGGTTTTTTGGTAAATTCAAACAAATTTGATTACGGTAACGGAGGCAGCAATGAAAAGACGCGAAGCGAGAGAGCAGGCGTTTGTCCTGATTTTTGAGCGGAGTATCAATCACGATACAACGGAAGAGATTATCGACACCGCGGAAATGTCGGGCGATATCCGAATTGATGAGTTCGCGGAGAAAACGGCGGTCGGCGTGGAAAGAAACGAGGGAATTCTCAATACGCAGATCGAACAGAATATACGCGGGTGGACGATGGCCCGCCTTTCCAAGGTTTCACTTTCCCTGCTCCGGCTGGCTATTTATGAAATGATGTTTGACGACGAGATTCCGGTCAGCGTTTCCATCAACGAAGCGATCGACCTTGCCAAAAAATACGGCGGGGCCGAGGACGCGCCGTTTGTCAACGGCGTGCTCGGTTCCGTGGCGAAAACATTAGGTGAAAAAGATGACGGCAGCGCTCGGGATTGACACCAGCAACTACACGACCTCCGCCGCGCTGTATGAAAACGGGCGGGTCCGGCAGCAAAAAATGCCGCTTCCGGTCAAACCCGGCGAGCTTGGCCTGCGGCAGAGCGACGCGGTGTTTCACCATGTTCAGCAGCTCCCCGCGGTGCTGGAACCGCTTCTTGAGGATTCTCCGTCCGTCCGTGCGCTGGGGGTGTCGTCCCGCCCGCGGGACGCGGAGGGTTCGTACATGCCATGCTTTACCGTGGGGCTCGGCGCGGCCAAAATGCTTGCCGCGGCGCTGAACGTTCCGGTTTATTCGTTTTCCCATCAGGCGGGGCACATTGCCGCCGCGCTTTATTCGGCAAAAAAGCTGGATTTGCTGCGCCGGACCTTCCTTGCGTTCCATGTTTCCGGCGGCACAACGGAAGCGGTCCTTGTTTCGCCGGATGAGCGGCGGGGGTTTTGCACACGCCTTGTCGCGCGTTCCCTCGACCTGAAGGGCGGACAAGCCGTCGACCGTGTGGGGGGAATGCTCGGCCTCCGTTTTCCTGCCGGCCGCGAGCTGGAGCGGCTCGCACTCCGCTCCGGCATATCCTATCGGATCAAACCCTCCATGAAGGGGGCGGACTGCTCGCTTTCCGGCGTTGAAAACCGGTGCCGGAAGCTGTTGGAAGAAGGAAAGCCGCCGGAGGAAATTGCGGCGTACTGTCTGCAGGCGATTCTCGCCGCGCTGGACGGAATGGCGGAAGCGCTGCTGCGGGAATACGGGGCACTTCCTCTTGTGTTTGCGGGCGGCGTGATGTCCAATGCCTTGATCCGCAGGGCGCTCACCGAAAAATACGGCGCTTTTTTCGCGGAGCCGGAATTTTCCGCGGACAACGCCGCGGGAGTCGCGGTGCTTGCTTCCATGGCGGCAAAGGCGGCTCAATGACGGGAGGCTGCAATGATACAAACACCGGTCGTTCTCAGCGTTTCACAGCTGAACACCTACATCAAGTCCCTGTTCGACGGGGATGAAAATCTTTCCCATGTATTTATCAGCGGCGAAATTTCAAATTTCACCAACCACTATAAATCCGGGCATTTTTATCTTTCGCTGAAGGATGAAAAAAGCGTGATCCGCGCGGTAATGTTTGCCCGGGAGGCGCGCCGCGTCCGGTTTCTTCCGCAGGACGGCATGAAGGTCATCGTGCGCGGGCGCGTCGGCGTTTATGAGGTGACGGGGCAGTATCAGCTTTACATCGACGACATGCAGCCGGACGGCCTCGGCGCACTCAACCTTGCGTTCGAGCAGCTCAAGGCGAAGCTGCAGGCCGAGGGCCTGTTCGACGCGCAGCGGAAAAAGCCGCTGCCGCCCTTTCCGGAGCGGATCGGCGTCATCACTTCCCCGACGGGCGCGGCGGTGCATGATATCACCACCGTACTCGCCCGGCGCTACCCGCTGGCGCAGGTGATCCTCGCCCCGGTTCTGGTGCAGGGGGCGGGGGCGGCGCCCCAGA
>JAAYUL010000123.1 GCA_012517675.1 Clostridiales bacterium
GATTGTCGCCTCCGGATATCACCCCGCCGGCCGGCTTTCCTGCGAGGAGGACGCGCTTTGCCTTTTCCGCCGGTTTCTGCGGGATTCCGGCGCTGCCGCGGACGAAATCGAGGGCGTGGTGCTGGCCTCCGTGGTTCCGGAAAAAACACTCATGATTCGGGACGCGGCCGCGCGGGCGTTCTGCGCGGAGCCCGTGCTGATTTCCGGCCGGACAAACTGGGAGTTCGACACCTCCGCCTATTCCGGCGTTCTGGGAACGGACCGGCTGCTGTGCTGTTCCGCCGCCCTTCGCAAATACACGCCCCCGCTGATCGTCGTCGATTTCGGCACCGCCACGACCCTGAACATCATAAACGCGGACGGCGCTTTCGCCGGCGGCGTAATCCTGCCCGGTATTACGACCGGCCTGCGCGCGCTGGCCGCCGGCACGTCACAGCTCCCCGACATCACTTTTTTCGAGCTGAAATCGGCGATCGGAACGAACACCGCCGAATGCATGCTTTCGGGGGCGACCTTCGGGGCGGCGTTCATGCTGGAAGGATTCCGCAAAAGGATGGAGCAGGAGCTCGGCGCCGCCGCAACGTTGGTTGTTACCGGAGGGAACGCAAAAAACGTCATTCCTTACTGCAATTTTGAGTTTCATTACGAACCGGAGCTGCTTCTGGAAGGGCTGGCGTTTCAATCGGGCCGCCTCCGGAACGCGGCGGAAGAGAAGGAGAAAATATTATGAATCGAAAAAACAGCGTCAGCCGAATGGTGATCACCGCTCTGTTCTGCGCAATCATCCTCCTTTTGAACTTCACCCCGATCGGGTACATCCAGCTTCCTCTCATCAAGGCAACCATCATCCATGTTCCCGTCATCATCGGCGCCATTCTGCTCGGCCCGAAAATCGGCGCGGGCCTGGGCTTCGTGTTCGGGCTTACAAGCTTTTACAACAACACCTTCGCCCCCACGCTGCTTTCCTTTGCGTTTTCACCGCTGATTCCGGTCCCCGGCACCGCAAAAGGAAGCTGGGCGGCGCTGCTGATCGCTTTTGTCCCCCGCATTCTGGTCGGCGTCGTTCCCTACTATTTTTATCGGCTGATGAACTGGCTCCTGAAAGGAAAGTTCGATTTGCTGTCGCTTTCCCTCAGCGGGCTGATCGGTTCCATGACCAATACGGTTCTGGTGATGAACCTGATTTATTTCCTGTTCCGCGACGCCTACGGGAATGTGAAAAACATCCCGGTCAATGCGGTCTACAACGCGGTCCTCGCCGTGATTGTGACAAACGGCGTTCCGGAAGCGATCGTCGCGGCCGTCCTCACGGCGGCCGTCTGCCCCGCGCTGAAACGGTTTGCGCCGATGAAACAGTGACGCCGGCGCGCATATTTTACATAAGATCGCATTCTCCCGACGGAAAATTCCGCCGGGAGATTTTTTTATGCGCTGCCGGGGCGGCGGGCTTCGCCGGAATCTGGATGAATGCGGCGGATCGGAGAATAAGGCGGCAACAGTGAAAAAATTCAATATAACTCAAAAGAATTTCATATGGAATCGGGGTCTTGCCATAGATATAATATATACAAGAATAAACGTAAATGTCGGTATAATTTGTGCATTTGCATGGTTCCGGCATTTTACGGATTAACAGGAGGAGAAACCCATGAAAAAAGCAGCAGCTCTGATCTTGTCCGCCCTGATGCTGGGCTCCACCATGACCGCGTGCTCCAGCTCGGCGGCGACGTCGTCGGCCGCCGGCGGCACCGGAACCCAGTCGGCTTCGAACGTGAGCGTCGGCGTCTGCGTGTACAAATTTGACGACACCTTCATGACGGGCGTGCGCAACAACATGACCACCCGGGCCCAAAGCCTTGGGTGCAAGCTGGAGATTGTGGATTCGCAGAACAGCCAGCCCACGCAGAACACCCAGGTGGACACCTTTATTACAAAGGGCGTGAACGTTCTTGCGGTCAACCCTGTCGACCGCACGGCCGCCGAGTCGCTGGTCGGAAAGGCACAAGCCAAGAATATGCCGATCGTGTTTTTAAACCGCGAACCGGAAGCAACCGTAATGCAGAGCTATGACAAAGTGTGGTACGTCGGCGCGAAAGCCGAGCAGTCCGGCACGCTGTCCGGCCAGCTGATCGCCGATTATTTCAAGAAAAACAAGGATACCGCCGACAAGAACCACGACGGCAAGGTCCAGTATGTCATGCTTGAGGGCGAGCCCGGCCATCAGGACGCAACGCTCCGTTCCAAGGCCGCCCCGCAGGCCATTAAGGACGCGGGTCTGGAGCCCGTTCAGCTCGCCGCCGGCACGGCGATGTGGGATAAGGCAAAGGCCACCGACCTGATGAACAACTTCATCACCTCCCAGGGTCTTGACAAAATCGAAGCGGTTCTCGCAAACAACGACGACATGGCGCTGGGCGCGATTGAAGCGCTGAAAGCCAAGGGTTACAACAAAGGCGACAAAACCAAGTACATTCCGGTCGTCGGCGTCGACGCCAGCGCCCCCGCGCTGGAAGCCATGAAAGAAGGCTCCATGCTCGGAACCGTTCTGAACGATGCCGAAAGCCAGGGCAAAGCCACCGTAAACATCGCGGTCGCCGCCGCGCAGGGAAAGAAAATCGACAAGTCCACCGTCGGCTACGACGTCACGGACGGCAAATACGTGTGGATTCCCTACGTTCAGGTCACTCAGGACAATTACGCCAAGTTCATCAAATAAGGCGCACCATGTTATTCAGTTACGGATTATGGGAAACGCGAAAGCCTGCGCTCTCCATTTCCCATCATTTTGATAAGCAAAGGAGGACTGACCGTATGGGCGAATATATGCTTGAGATGAACAACATCTCGAAATCATTCCCCGGCGTCAAAGCCCTGAATGACGTCACCTTAAAAGTCAGGCCCGGAAGCGTTCACGCCCTCGTCGGTGAAAACGGCGCCGGAAAATCCACGCTGATGAAATGCCTGTTCGGCATTCACCAGCCGGATTCCGGCGACATCATCTTCAATGGGGAGCATGTGAACGTTACTTCCACCAAGCAGGCCCTTGACCTTGGAATTTCGATGATTCACCAGGAGCTCCACCCGATCCGCTTCCGTCCCGTGATGGAAAACATCTGGCTCGGCAGGTTCCCGATGAAAGGGATCGCCGTTGACAAAAAGGAAATGATCCGAAGAACGCGCGATCTGTTCGCCGAAATCGACCTCAACATCAATCCGGAAACATTGGCGGGCGACCTTTCGCCTTCCAATCTGCAGCTTGTGGAAATTGCCAAAGCGGTGAGCTGCAACGCGAAGATCATCATTATGGATGAGCCCACTTCTTCGCTGACGGACAACGAAACCAAGCATCTTTTCAAAATCATCAAGCAGTTTCAGAAAAAAGGCTGCGCGGTCATTTATATTTCTCACAAAATGGAGGAAATCCTGACCATTTCCGACGAAGTGACCGTGATGCGCGACGGCAGTTACATCGGGTCGTGGCCCGCCGCGGGGCTGACGACGGACGACATCATCAACAAGATGGTGGGCCGCACGCTGACCAACCGTTTCCCGGAAAAGGACTCGGTCCCCAGAGAAGAAACCATTCTGGAGGTCAAAAGTCTCTGCTCGCCCCTCCCCCGCTCGTTCCAGAATATCAGCTTTGAACTTCACCAGGGTGAAATTCTCGGCATCGGCGGACTGGTCGGCGCGCAGCGGACCGAGCTGGTCGAGGCGATTTTCGGCCTGCGCGAAATCGCCTCCGGCGAAATTTATAAAGACAGTCAGAAAATCGAGATCAAATCGGTTGCCGACGCGAAACGGCACGGCCTTGCCCTTCTGACGGAGGAACGGCGCGCAACGGGTGTGTTCGCGCATCTTACCGTTCTGGACAATACCGTGATCGCCAGCCAGAGAAGATATGCGTGGAAAGGTGTGCTGAGCGACGCCAAACGCGTGAAGGCCGCCAGGTCAATGAGCAAAAACCTGAACGTGAAAACCCCGTCTCTGGATACGGAAATGGAAAACCTCTCGGGCGGGAATCAGCAGAAGGTCCTGATTGCCAGATGGCTTCTGACACAGCCGGATATCCTGATTCTTGACGAGCCGACCCGCGGAATCGACGTGGGCGCAAAGTACGAAATTTACACGATCATGCTGAACCTGGTCCGACAGGGGAAATCCGTGATCATGATTTCTTCGGAAATGCCCGAGCTTCTCGGAATGGCGGACCGCATTATGGTGATGTGCGAAGGCCGGCTGACCGGAATCCTGAACCGCGATGAAGCGGATCAGGTTTCCATCATGCGCCTGGCCACCAAGTATATGAATTAATTCTGATGGAAAGTGAGATGAATAGGGTGCAAAACGAAAAAACGATGCCGCGTGAAAAGTATTCCATGATCTTTGTCATTGCGGGACTTGCGATCTCGGTATTCGGATTTCTTTTCCGTTACCTGTTTTATACCGGCGCGGTGTACGATCTCCCATGGTTTCTGGTCATCATTGGGGTGTTTGTGCTGGCTTACGGAGCGCTTCAGTACGCAAAGAAGGAAAAGCTCGGGCCGGATGTTGTTTTCTCCCACGAAAAATCAAAGACCTTTTTTCTGAACAACGCTTTGATTTTCGCCCTTCTTGTCCTTGTTCTGGTCGTTATCTTTATTTCTCCCAATTTTATGAAAATTGATGTTCTGCTGGATATTCTGTCGCAGTCATCCATTAAACTGATTATCGCGCTCGGCATATGCATGACGCTGCTGATTGCCGGCCCCGACCTGTCGGCCGGGCGCATGGTCGGCCTGGCGGCGGTGATTTCCACCTCCATGCTGCAGAACCCGACCTATGCCAACCGGTTTTTCCCTTCCATGCCGCAGGTGCCGGTGATTCTTCCGATTCTTCTGGCAGTCGCGGCATGCGGGCTGTTCGGCGCTCTGAACGGTTTTCTGGTTGCAAAATACAATATGCATCCCTTTATCGCGACGTTGGCCACTCAGGTCATCATCTACGGCGCGTGTTCCCTGTATTTCGACCTGCCGCCGAACCATTCCCAGCCGATCGGCGGGGTGCGGAACGATTTCACCGTGCTGGCGCAGTATAAAATAGGAAACACGATTTCCGTCCTGATCCCGATCGCCATTGTGGTTACGCTGCTGATGTGGTTTGTGCTGAACAAAACCGTCTTTGGAAAGAACATTTACGCAATCGGCGGAAATATGGAGGCGGCGAGGGTTTCCGGCGTCAATGTTTTCAAAACGCTGATGGGCATCTTCATTTTCGCCGGCCTGCTCTACGGGTTCGGCGGCGTTCTGGAAGCGGCGAGAACGGCCGGTGCGACGAACCAGTACGGCAACGGCTATGAGCTTGACGCCATCGCAGCCTGCTGCGTGGGCGGTGTGTCGCTTGCCGGCGGCATCGGCAAGGTCAGCGGGATTATCGTGGGCGTTCTGATCTTCACGGTCATTCAGTACGGCCTGCAGTTTATCAATATCAGCCCGATGTGGCAGCAGGTCATCAAAGGCATCATCATCGCCGTGGCCGTGGCCATCGATCTCTCCAAATACAAGAAGGTCCTCTGGCATTGATCGATCCTCCGGCACCGGCGCGGGGCGCTCCGCCCCGACACGGAGCCGGTTCTTCCCTTTAAACGGAAGGGCCGGAGCGGCATTCTTTGTCCAGCTCATGATCCATTGGGTTGTCATGAGCTGGATTTGTCGTTCCACGTATCTTTCCAGCGGAAAACATGCTGTTCGGGGAAAAAGAAGCACCGGACGCCGCAAAAAAAATTTCACATTCGAAAATTATAGTATATAATAAAAGTGTACCGAAATTGACACAAAAATGCTCTTTTTGCAGTCAAATAAAACAAACCCCCCAATCCCCTTCCCCTCTGAAAAGCAGACGCCCCCGCGGCAAACCGCCGCTCTTTCACGGGGAAAACGGACCGAAATGCCCGAACGAACATAAGATTTTGATTGGAACTGGTGAATTGTATGGAATTTTATCGGATTTTACTGGTTGACGACGAGGAGGAAATCCGGGAAGGAATCATTCATAAAATAGACTGGGAGTCTTTGGGCTACCAGATCGCTGGCTCCGCGGAAAACGGCCTGGAAGCGCTGGAAAAAGCGGAGCGCCTGCATCCGGACGTCGTGATCACGGACATTAAAATGCCGTTTATGAACGGATTGGATTTGGGGGAAAAGCTGCAGGCCGTTCTTCCCTCCGTCAAGCTGATCTTTTTTTCGGGCTTCGACGATTTTGAATTTGCCCAGCGGGCCATCAAACTGCACGCGGTGGAATACGTGCTGAAGCCGATCGACTCGACGGAGCTGGCCGAAACCCTGAAAAAAGTCAAACATCAGCTGGACTGTGAGCTGAACGAAAAGCGGAATGTCGAGCTTCTCCGCAAAAGCTATGAAAAAAGTCTTCCGGTCATGCGGGAGCAGTTTCTGGTGGGCCTGATGGAAGGCCGGATTCCAAAAGAAAACATCCAGAACCAGGCGGCGCTGTTCCACATTGACCCCGAAGCGCGCGGATGGGCGGTGGCTCTTCTGTTCGCGGGACCGGTTTCGGACGACAAGGCGGTCTTTGACAACAAGCTGATCCCGATTTCTCTGAAATGCGCGGCCGAAGAGACGCTGAAAAATTACTGCCGCTCGTTTCTGGTCTTTATCTATTCCGACTGCGTCACCGTGATTGCGGGGACCGGTCCGGAATCGGAAATTCTCTCCCTGGTCGACGGCGTGAACGAAGTCTGCAAATCCGAGCAGCGCGTGCTCGGCACCCGGGTCACGGGCGGGGTGAGCACGGTCGTCCCGGACCTGATGCTTTTAAAGCGCGCCTACCGGGAAGCGCAGACCGCGCTGGAATACAGCGCGGTGGTGGGCGGCGACCGCGCGATTTACGTGGCCGACGTGGAACCGGACACCTCCGCTCATGTGGAATTCGACGACGCGGACGAGCGGGAAATCACAAACGCGGTCAAGCTTGCGAGCGAAGAGGAGATCCGGCAGCGGGTCCGTTCGCTTTTTGAACGGTTCGAATCCGTAATTCTGCCGCTGGGCCAGTACCAGATTTTCCTGATGGAGCTGACGACCTCCCTGATCAAGCTGCTGCGCGCGTACGGCCTGGACGAAGCGGAAATTTTCGGCAAAAGTTACAGTTACCCGGATATTATTCAGAAGCTTTATTCGCCCGAGGATATGATGAACTGGTGCGCGGACATCTGCGTAACCATCAGCACCACCATCAAGCGCCAGCGGGTCCACTCCGCAAAGCTGCTGGCGCAGAACGCGCAGGCATTTATCCACGAGCACTATTCCGACCCCGGCCTTTCCGTCAAGAACCTCTGCCAGTACCTTCATGTCAGTTCCGCCTATTTTTCCACCGTTTTCAAGCGGGAAACCGGCACAAGCTTTGTGTCGTACCTGACCGACACGCGGCTGAAAAAAGCCGTCAGCCTGCTGAACGCAACGCAGGACAAAACTTATATTATTGCTCAGAAGGTCGGATTTGAAGAGCCCAACTACTTCAGCTACGTTTTCAAAAAGCAGTTCGGCGTATCGCCTTCGAAATACAGGAACCAGTAAGGGGATGGGGCCATGCATGAACGACTGCAAAATCTGCTGAAAAAAAACCGGAATTTTCTGAACCGGTGGAGCCTTCAGTTTACCATCGCCATTTCTTTCACCATCGTTTCCATTGCGGGAATGGCCGCGATCGCCCTGTTCCTTTCCATGCGGTACAACGCCTCCTCCATGCAGCTGGTAACGGAGAGCAACACGCGCATTGTCGACCAGGTCAACCTGAACCTTGACACTTACCTGCGCAACATGATGCGGATTTCGGATTCCATGTATTACCGGGTGATCAAAAACACCGATTTGAAAACGGAAAGCATTACCGAACCGATGAGCCTGCTGTATGAAACAAACCGCGATCTGCTGATCAGCCTGGGGGTGTTTACCAGCAACGGAAAGGAAATTGCCGCGGAACCGCTCGCGCAGCTGAAAAAAAGCGCAAACGTTACGGACCAGGACTGGTTTATCAGCGCTTCCGCCAAAACGGAAAACCTGCATTTTTCCACACCGCATGTGGAAAATCTGTACGTGGACCCCGACAACAAGTATCACTGGGTGATTTCGCTGAGCCGCTATGTGGAGCTGACCAGCGCCGGAAGCATCACCCACGGCGTTCTGCTGGTGGACATGAACTTCGTCGGCATTGAGCAGATCTGTAAAAATGTCGACCTGGGCAAATCCGGTTTTCTTTATATCATCGGAGCGGACGGAGCGATCATCTACCACCCGCGCCAGGAGCTGATTTATTCCAATCTGATCCGCGAAAACAACAAGGCGGCGGCGGACTATGAGGACGGCACGCATACCGAGCAGTTTGAAGGGCAGCAGCGCCTGGTTACGGTCAAGACGGTCGGTTACACCGGGTGGAAAATCGTGGCCGTCGCGCCGACCGAGGAAATCGTGGCCAGCTATGCCCAGTTCCGCGTCTTCGCGCTGTTTTTCGCATGCCTCGCCTCTTTTCTCATGATATTCATCAACACCGTCATCTCCTCCCGGCTGGCCAACCCCATCTCCGCGCTGGAAAATTCGGTGAAGAACATTGAAAAGGGCGATCTGGACGAAACCAAAATCAGCGTGGGCGGCTCTTACGAGGTAACCCACCTTGGGCAGACGATCCGGTCGATGGTCTGCCAGATGAGAAAGCTGATGGATGATGTGGTATTGGAGCAGGAAGCCAAACGGAAAAGCGAGCTGGACGCGCTCCAGTCCCAGATCAACCCGCATTTTCTGTATAACACGCTGGACTCCATTGTCTGGATGATTGAAAACGAACATTATCAGGGCGCGGTGACCATGGTGACTTCCCTTGCCAGACTGTTCCGAATCAGCCTGGGAAAAGGAAAAAACATCGTCACGGTGGCAGACGAGCTGGAACACGTGAGGCACTATCTCACCATTCAGAACCTCCGCTATAAGAACAAGTTCCGGTTTTCCATTGAGGCACAGCCGGAAACGCTCGGCTGTGCCACTATCAAGCTGATCGTTCAGCCGCTGGTGGAAAACGCCATTTATCACGGAATGGAATCGATGGACAGCGACGGGGAGATTAAAATCCGCGCCTACCGTTCAGGCGCAGACCTTTACATCGATGTCACCGACAACGGCCTCGGAATGCTCCAGGAGCAGGCGGACCTGCTCCTCAGCGACAAAAGGGCGAGCGTGCGCAGCAAAGGCTCTGGAATCGGGCTGAAAAACATTCAGGAACGAATTCAGCTCTATTTTGGGAAGGAATACGGGCTTTCCCTTTACAGCGAACCCGATGAAGGCATGACCGCCAGAATCCATTTGCCGGCGGTGTTATGGAACGAGCGGAAAGCGGGAGAAAAATGACAAGAAAAAAAATTATTCCCTTTGTGTTTATCCTTCTTCTGTTTATTCCCGCCTATATTTTCCTGAACCGCGACGACATTTTCACGCCGGCCAAGAGCAGCGGCCCCTATGAAATTTCCGTCATCTGCCGGGGGAAAAGCTCGGAAAGCTGGAACACCGTCAAGCTGGGCATTGATCAGGCCGCCAAGGATTTCAACGCGGACGTCAGTTTCATCACGCTTTCCAAAAACAACAGCGTTTCCGAGCAGATTTCCCTGCTCAGCCGGGAAATCAAAAACGGGGCCGACGGCATCGTCATCGCCCCCGTCAATTCGGATGAGCTGAAAAAGCCGCTCGAGCAAACCGCCAAAAAGGTCCCCGTGATCGCGATGCAGTCAACCGTCGCGGGAATGGACGGTCTGCGCACGGTTTCCTGCGACAATTACCGCATGGGACGCAGTCTGGCCGCGGAACTGGTAAAAAAAAGGACCGGCGAACCGGTCGTCATCCTGCAGGGCAGCACAGGCAGCAGCGCTGCCGCGGAAAGCCTCCGCGGCGTTTGCGACGGGCTGAAGCAGGCCGGCCGCGCGTTTTCCACGTTTGATATGCCGAACGACGGCGCCGCGTCCTATCAGGCGGTCCGGCAGGAAATTTCAAAAAAAGCCGGCACTGTTTTTGTCGCGCTGGACGGGGAAACGCTTGAAACCGCCGCCAGGGCGAAAAAAGATCTGGGGAAGCTGTCGGAATCGGAATCCCCGCTTTACGGAATCGGAATTACCAATACCGGCGTATCCCTTCTGGAGGAAAAAATCATCAGCGCTGTGGCCGTGGACAACGAATACAATATCGGGTATCTTTGCATCAAATCCGCCGTCGACAGCATCAACCATCAGGACGACGGGAATATTGATGTGGATTTTCTGATTGTAAACCATTCGAACATGTACGACACGGAAAGCGAACACATGCTTTTTCCGTTTGTCCGGTAAAGGAAGGCGAATCAAGATTGAACAGGAGGATTTTTTTCACGACCGTATTGCTTGCCGTCTTGCTCTGTTCGCTGTCATGCGGCTGCGGGGCGGAAAAAAGCAGCGGGCAGATTCAAAATGTAAAAATCGGCGTCTCGGTTTACCGAAAGGACGATACGTTTGTCAGCTCCCTCTGCACCGACCTGGAAAACGATGCCAAGGCGAAAGAAACGGAGAGCGGAACAAAAATCAACCTGAATATCGTGGAAAGCCAATCCAGCCAGGCTTTGCAGAACGATCAGGTGGACAGCTTCCTTTCCGGAAATTACAATGTAATCTGTGTCAACATGGTGGACCGCACGGCCGCCGCGGTAATTGTGGACAAAGCAAAAAAAGAAAATGTTCCGGTCATTTTCTTTAACCGGGAGCCGGTGGAGGAAGATCTGCGCATGTGGAGCGAGGCCTACTATGTGGGCGCGGACGCCGCCCAGTCGTGCACACTTCAGGGAGAGATCATTCAGAACGCTTACCGCAAAGACCCGCGTTCCATTGACCGCAACGGGGACGGCGTGATCCAGTATGTCATTCTGGAAGGCGAACAGGGACATCAGGACGCGCTTCTGCGCACGGAGTATTCCGTGAAAAAGCTGGTCGATTCCGGGCTGAAGGTGGAAAAGCTCGCCGACGACACGGCAAACTGGCAGCGCGCGCAGGGAGCCGCCAAAATGACGCAGTGGATTCAGAAATTCGGGAAACGGATCGAGGTTGTGCTTTGCAACAACGACGACATGGCGCTCGGTGCGATCGACGCCGTGCGCGAAAGTCCGCTCAAGTCCAATGCTCCCGCCGTGGTCGGCGTGGACGGCACGCGGCCCGGCCTGGAGGCCATCCGCGACGGCAGCATGCTGGGCACCGTTCTGAACGATGCAAGCCAACAGGCGAAAGCCATTTTCGACCTGTCCTATTCCTTGGCCTGCGGAAAAGGAGTGCCCGGCTCAGTGAAACTGACCTCCGGGCACTATGTAAAAATCCCGTACCGCATCGTGACAAAGGAAAATCTGGCCAAGTATCTTTCCTGACGATCCGGTTTTCATAAACCTGCGCGCTTTTTGAAACCCGTTCACGCCGCTTTTTCTCGGAGAACGGCGGCCGGCAGACGCCGAGGTTTTTCAGGTTTCAGCGCCGTTCCTAACCGGAACCGAACGCATGCTGGAAATTCCGTGTAAAGCTTTACACCCTTTTTATTCTGCGCAGATCCAGAACCAGAAAGAAAAGGCAGATCAGGCTGAAAGCTGTAAACGCAACGGCCAGCGGCAGGCTGCCCGCACCCGATTTCACCATGGTCACAAGGGCCAAACTGATGATGTTTACATTGGTGATCAAGGCAAACACCAGCATCATCGGCGCAAGAAAATAACCGAGGCGGTTTTTCCTGATGAGCAGCACGCCGGCAAGAACGACCAGCGGCAAAAAGAAGGAAAAATCGAGCACGTGGACAGGGCTTGTCGGAAGCGCGTTGCTGGTAACGTCGGCGGGCGCCTTGCCCGCAATGGACGCCGGCAGCGATTGCGACAGCCAAAGGGAATAAAAGGCGGCTGCAATGACCAGCAGAAAAACACCGACCGCTTTCACCGGGACTTTCTGCTCAAACCAAGCCTTAAAATCAAGGCCGAAATGTTTTGCGCAGAAAAAAATCAAGGAATAGACCGACAACCCGAGGATAATGCAGTAAAAATGGAAGAGCTCGTTAAAATGCACGTCAAAGCAGTAAAGAATGTAAGAATAGATATTCGTGATCATGGTTCCGGCCCAGATGATTTTGGCAATCCGTCCGCCTTTTGCCGAAAGGAACGCTGTAAGGAGCAGGACGGGAGCCACAAAGAAAACATTTGAAAAATCCTGCCCCATACACTGTGCGAGCCAGTCGGCCGTTTCCCGTTTATAAAAATCCGGCCTGAGAAGCCCCGTTCCGCTGCAAAGCAGAATCAAGAGCACAATGGGCAAAGTAAAGAAAAGAAAATAGTTTTGACGCTCCGTTCGTTCCTTCATATATTTTCCTCCCTGTGATCAATGGTTTCCAGATTGATCAGTAATTTCTCCATCACGTTTCTTACTGTTTTCAGCTCCTGTTCGCTGATGCCGTCAAAGAGCCTTTCGTAAAACGGGTCCCGCCGCGCCCGCACTCTTTCCCAAAGCGCGCGACCTTTGGGGGTCAGCTTCAGCCGCGTCGCGCGGGTATCCCGCTTATCCTTCTCAAACTCAAGCAGCCCTTTGCCGCTCAGCTTCAGCGCAAGCTGCTTGACATTCTGGTGCGAGCTGCCCATTACCCGCGCGGCTTGCTTGATGGTGGGCGGCTGATCGAACGGCCTGTCAATCACAATGGATAAAAACCACTGCTTTGTGGTGACCCCGAACCTGCTGAACTCTCTCTCGAGGATTGTATCGAGTCTGTTGGAAATCACGAACAATGCTCCGAACAAATACTGTGTATCCGATAAAAGATCAAGTCGGCTCACGGGCATCCCTCCCATCATCTAAATAGGTAATACATTACCTATTTAGATGATAGCTTACCTTTTTAACTTTGTCAAGGCCGATTGAGAGGTTCCTCTTCAGCGGCAGACTTCGCCTGCCGGCCCAATCTGCGGCCGTTTCCGCAAGAATCAAGCGGACATTCGGAGAAACCGGGTTGCGGTTCCGTGAAAATTTTGATATGATAAAAATTAATGATTGCTTTTGCAAAGCTGAAAATCCCACGCGTTTGCGCAGGCCGGCCGCCGGTTCTCCCCGTGCACCCGGCAAAGCCGATTCAAATCCGGCACGGAGAAAGCGTTCAGAAGAATCATGGAACTGAGAGAAAAATTTCGGAGCGGGACCGCCGCGCTTGCCCTGACGGTCGGCCTTGTTCTTTCCATGGCAGCCTGCGGCGGAGAACCTTCGGCGGATGCCGGGGTCCTGGTGCGGGAAGCGACCGGCAACGCGAACGGGCTTTTGAGCTGCACCGCGTCCATGAGCAGCACGGTAGAATTCACCGCCAACGCCAAGCCGTATTCCTTCCAGACCTCCCATTCCGTGGCATATCAGGCAAAGCCGTTCACGCTGAAATCCACGCAGAAATCCACCGCGGCGGGCGCCGCGGACTCATCCGAGTCCTATACCGCGGCGGACGGGGACAAGATCTGGTTTTACTCCAACACGGACGGAAAATGGCAAAAAACCGCCGCGGGGAATATCGACACCACTCCGATTGCGCAGGTGGATGTTCTTCGCCTTCTGTCGGATGTAAAAAGCGAAAAATATGTGAGGGAAACCACGCTGAATTCCAAATCGGTACATAAGATTGAACTGACCTTTGACAGCGACGTGCTGCGCGGCACATTGGAAAGCATTGTAACCGCCGCGGGCATGGGACAGGGCTCGTCCACGATCGTGCAGTCCCTGCTGGACAGCGCAGACACGGTGTACGGCTATTGCTATATCGACAAGGACTCCGGGCAGCTGGTGCGCGTCGACCTGGACGCGACCGAAACGGTGAACCGGGTTTTCCACAATATCGACGGCGGAAATGTCACGGTAAATATTTCAAAATGCGTTTTGTCCGGCACCATCGGCGACATCAACCGCGCGGTGGATGTCCAGCTTCCGGCGGCAGCTTCCGCCGCGCAGGAGGTTCAGGCGCAGGGATAGCGCAGGCTCCGGTCAAAAGCCGGCGGAAACACGGCTGTTCGCCCGGTTCCGTCGGCTTTTTCTTCCCAAAATCAATAATAAAATCGGATGAATTTGATATTGTAAAAATCACATGCAAGCACATCGTCCGTTTGGGTTTCATTGATCAGAATGTAGTTGATTCCGACCCCCAGCAAAATGCCGGAACGGTCCGTCAGCGTATTGGTTCCGATCAGGAACGTAACCAGGACGGGCCGGCCGATCTGGGTGCGAAGAAAGCCGTTGAGATACTGAAGATTGTCGCCTGTAATAGCGCCCATCTGCGCCATGGTCGGCGTGAGCGGTGCGACAGCCGATTCCGCTCCTCCGTTTCCGGCCGCGTTCTGCGCACGGTAGCCCGGCATGCCGGGCATCAGCGTATTTCCCGCCTGGGCAAGCATTTGTTTCTGCTGTTCCTGCTGCGCGGGGGTCATATTGCTGTATCCGGCAATGTCATCCATCGACGGAACCGCAACGCCGGACCGCTGCGTGATACTGCCGTAATTCTGCATTTGCGGGGCGGCGGAAGCGGACGGCGCTCCGGCTCCGCAGGCGCAGCCTCCGGCCGCGCAATTATAGTTATCCATTAAAATCTCCTCCTGAAATCAAGTTGACGCATAATAGGACGTGGGCGAATAGAAACAGTGCTTGTTAATCCGATTGTAGATTACCCCCGCTTTATTGGCCGGAAAGTACGGGGGGCACTGCGGGTTATACGGATTAAAATAGAACAGGCTGTTCCCCACGCCGGCGAAAACGTTGTTGGCCAGCGCCCAATCCGCAATTTCATAATCAATCTCGTCCGGATCCATATTCCATACATTTTGCGGATTATACGACCCGCCCACCGTTTCCATAAAGCAGGTAAACTGGCCCGGCTGTTCCATAATCCTGCGTACATCGCCGCCCTGGCTGACCCTGGCAAATTCACCGTACGGTACGTTGGAGCGGTTTATAATCACCGACGCGACAGCCCGCCGGCCGTTATCGCCTTCTCCGCCGGCCTCGCATTTCAGCATCTTTGCTAATAGTTCTCTGGTTGTAATTGGCATGGGATCACCTGATTTACAATTGTATTTTCTTTGTATTATATGTTTGGGAATGCCCCAGCGGCACAATTTCTCCGCCGCAGATTTCATAATATTCATGAGAAGGGACCCAATTGTCTTCAAAACACTTGACAAGTGCGTTCCGAATCTTTACAATAAATAAGCATGCAATGCGATTTCCGCCGCGAAAGCTGCTACACGGAGACGTATCGAAGTGGTCATAACGGGACTGACTCGAAATCATGTGTTTATGAATAGAGATCGACCGTTTATGCAATAAACTAAATATGGAAGCGTATCGAAGTGGTCATAACGGCCCTGACTCGAAATCAAATGCGGTGTTTGGAAGCGCAGGGCTGAAAAACCTTGATACGGCGGGGTTTCTGCCGGGTAGTTGAAAACAAAATACGGTGAGTTCTCTCCATCAGTTCTCTCCAAAGCGCAAACCTTTGAGAATTGATGTTGAAGATAGATACGGAGAGGTATCGAAGCGGTCATAACGGGGCTGACTCGAAATCAGTTTGGGAGCAATCCCACGTGGGTTCGAATCCCACCCTCTCCGCCAAGCAATCAAGCGGTTTCCCTTTTTTGAGGGAAATCGCTTTTTTGCTTTTTCGGAGCCAGTTCTCTCCACTCTAAGGAGAGAACTGGCTTTGCCGTTCATTCCGGCAAAGAGGCGGTCATACCCATCGCGGGTTGCGCCTCAGGCATTTTCAGCCCTGTTATCATGGCCTGTGCCGAAGAAATCTTGGAATTGAAATCCAAGTGCGCGTAGATATTGGCCGTCGTGGAGAAATCGCTATGTCCTAACCATTCCTGTATCTGCTTCATTGGTACGCCATTGGCAAGCAGCAAACTCGCGCAGCTATGCCGAAGATCGTGAAAACGGATTTTCCTCAAACCGTTCTTTTCAAGCAGCAGCGGAAACGATGTAGTCAGATAACCGGGCTTTAGGAGGTTTCCCATCTCATCCACGCAGATGTATCCGAGATAATCCTTGTTGTATGAGCGCCCGCAGAGTTTCATGTTCTGCTCCTGCTTGGCCTTGACATCGAGCAATCGTTCCTTGAACACTTGCACAAGGGGAAGCGTTCTCATGCTCGACTTTGTTTTCGTGGTGTCCGAAGCGACTAATACCTGTTTCCCATCGAGGTTGCAAGTAGTGACGGTGTGGCGAATGGTAATGGTTTCGTTGGCAAAGTCAATCGCGTCCCATTTAAGGCCGATGACCTCGCTCCGGCGCAGTCCGTAGAAAGCGCCCAACAGGATAGGCAGTTCAAGCCTTGTTCCCGCCGCTGCTTCAAAAAGACTGTTCATCTCATCGCTGTCGTAGAAGCTGCCGACGAACCGTTCCATCTTGGGGCGGTCAATCTTGTCGGCGGGGTTTGTAGGGATAAGGTCTGTCCTGACCGCATACTTCAAAGCACGATGGATTATCACATGGTAGTGAATGACGCTGCTCGCCTTAACCCGTTTGAGCTGTTGGGTATAGAACTCCTGAATGTCTCGCGGCTGCAAGCCAATCAGGGTCAACTCCTTGGGCTTAAAGTACGGGATTATCGTATTCTTAACCATCGAGGAATACGATGCGTAGGTGGTCAATGCGACTGACCCCTTGGCTATCTCCAGCCATTCGGTGAGGTAATCGACAAAGAGCATATCCTCCGCGACGGGAACATAGTCGGCCACAAAGGTCTTTCGTGCTTCTTGAAGCATTGTCTCGGCTTTCCGCTTGTTGCCCTTGATAGGCAATCCTGTCGGAACCCATTTAGTCTTTCGCTTGCCGTCTCTGTCGCTGTAACTGAGAACGATGTAAAACAAGCCTTTTTTCTCTTGTAGGTGTCCTGCTACCATAATCTGTACCTCCTTTACTTGGCAGCCGGAGACAACCTACCGTTGACAAGAACATAATATGCCAAGCGGTAGGTAATCTCAAGTTTGTCGCGTTCACATAGCCTGCCTGACTTCAGACCCGATTTTGAGATAGGTCAGCAAGTGGGCTTTCGGAATACGATAGCTGCGTCCGACCTTGAGGCAAGTGATCTCTCCGTTTCGGAGAAGCTGGTAGCCGGTTTTCGTACTGACGCCGAGAGCAGCGGACATCTGATTGATGTCGAGCACGTCCGGGTACTCTTTGAGCATCAGGTTATATGCGTCTTTAGTTGAGAGGATATTGCTGTCAATTTTGCGCAAAGGGATCTGGCATAGAACTGGATCAATGTGCCGACGGATCAGCCCGTCATAATTGGCATAAGTTGATTTTTTGACGCTCATTTGAATCGAAGCCTGCCAAAGCCTCATGTACTCGCCAAGAGTCATTTGCCGAAAGCTCTGCTTTTCTCCGCTGATCTCCTGTTTTCCGCAAGTGGCCTTCGCTTCCGCTTGGGCCCTTTTGGCCTCCAGATAGCTGTGCCGATAAATATAACCGTATACCGCCCGGCCGGTTGCATCGCGCGCTTTGATATAGCGGGCCTCCCATCGGCCATCCTGCCGCTTATAGATATTTTCGCCTCTGCGTGACATTAAAATCTACTTCCTTTCTGATCGATTACGACTGAAATTATGACGGCGATAAGTGGGTAAACACCGCCTAAAAGCATAGACGCACGATTTTTTCTCTGTCAAATCGGAAGAACCACCGCCTCCCGACTTCAAATTTCTGTCGAACTTCATTGACTATTGGCTGATTTTGTCATAAAATATTCTTATCATACTGCCAAAATCATATCGGCAAGTCAGATACTTTACGAAAAATCGAGTCAATAAAAGGCCGGCGGCTTGTAGTGTACAAACCGTCGGCCTTTACTTATGTGCTTAAATCTATCCGTATTGAATGTTATTCAGTCGGGTACATATTCCGCTACGTCAGACAACTGGCAATTGAGTATCCTGCATAGGCTGTCCAATGTGTTTGTGGAAACGGACTCGTTTTTCTGCAGCCTTAAAATAGTTGAACCACTTATATTTTCTTCGCCGCCTTTATTTCTGAGCGTATAAGTTGTCGCACCCTTTATCTTCATGGTTTTCCATAATGGCGCATATGATATCAAATTTATTCACCCCATAGACTTTACTTTATCTAAAGTATGCCCTATAATGAACATACATGTATATGCTCAATATAGGGCATGTCAGTGGATATAGCCGCTTCATAACTTCTCCTTAGTGGTGAACCGGCTTATTATATTTCAGATGGGATAAATAAACACGTGATACCATCATCACAGCAAAGGGAAGGTCTATGGAGTTTGAAAACTTTGAGCAATTAAAACAATCTGTGCATGCGTTGAACAAGTATTTTCCGATTGTGCACGTTTGGGACAATGACCACAGGCAAATCCTATACGAGATTCAAAACGCAAATTCTCTTGAGTCAAATCCGGCATCCCATGTTTTCCATAACGCAACTCTTTCGATTTGGGATAAAGAAGCTAAAATAGAAATCAGCATACCAATTTCCGTGGAACGGCGGCAATACCGCTTGGAACTGATTCGCTACTGCTCAGATATCGACAATCCGGATTCACTTCCGTATATTAAAAGATTAGTCATCACCGACTCGCTCACTAATCTGTATAATCGCAGATATATCGATGAAAAACTCCCCATGGATCTGAAGCGGACCTTTCAAAACGGCGCTCCGGTTTCGTTTATCTATTCAGATATAGACTTTTTCAAAAAAATAAACGACGAACACGGACATGTTGCCGGGGACTACGTTTTGCGCGAGGTGGCGGATATTTTTTTTAACAGTATCCGACGGAAAGATGGATGGGCCGCCCGTTACGGAGGAGATGAATTCCTGATCTGTCTTCCGGAACTCAACCATGGTACGGCCGTCAAAATTGAGAACAGAATTCGGCAGTCCATTGAGAAGAGAAATTTCAGTATCAATGGGCAGATATTGAATCTTACCTGCAGCTTTGGTGTGCAAACCGTTTACAAAACAAGCGGCATCAGCACGGTAAACCAAATCATCGGCATACTTGACCGGAAGCTCTACCGGGCAAAACGAAAAGGGCGGAACAGTGTTGTAGGCTGACCAATTGGGGAAAAAAGAAACACTGCAAACAAAAAAATCTCAGGAGGCTTCATCTAGAAGCAAACCTGAGATTTTTTCTGGGCTTTTTTCTGTTCAGGAATCAGTCACAATTGCGTTTTCGCAGGGAACTTTTCAGGGCAATAACTGTATCCGAAATAATTCGAATCTCATGTTCATCGCAGTCCTGTACTGTCCTTGTAATTTCATTTTCAAAAACAGGCTTGGCCTTGACGCTGCTATCGCAGATCAGTTCATCCATTGAAACATTCAGCGCGTTTGCGATTTGCACCAAAGCCGGAAGGCTGACCTTAGTATTTCCGGTTTCAATGTGACTGGTATGAGCCGTAGAAAGTCCAACCTTTTCAGCCAGCTGTTCCTGACTTACGCCATTACGGGCTCTGGCCTCCTTAATCCGCTGTCCTATCGCCTTGTAATCCAGTTTCATAATAAATACCATCCTTGTCTTAATGCATACTTGTATTGTATGCACAGATGGCCTATAATATAATATCCTGTATGAACACAATGACCGCACAGAATAACTTGGAGGAAGAAAATGAGAAATATAGGCTGTACGTTTACCGGACATGAACCGATGCGATTTCGTTTTGGTTATGATGAAGAAGATGAACTATGCCAACAGATCAAGGCTGCGATGAAACTTCAGGTTCTTGCCCTTTATGATAATGGCATAACCGATTTTTACACAAACTGCGAACCGGGCGCGTCTATGTGGGGAGCCGAGTTGATCTTATATCTCATAAACCACTTTCCACACCTGAAACTCTACTGTGTGATTCCGTATGAAGAGCAGGCAAAAAAATGGACTCCACAGTTGCGTGATCGATATTACACAATTTTGGAGAAAAGCACATATAATTATTTGATTTCTACAAAATTCGAAAAGAGCTGCTATCTCCGCTGCAATGAGTATTTGGTAAACCACACTGGATTGCTTCTGGCCGTTTACAAAGACCAACCACTAGTACTGATGGAACCGGCTGCTCATCTTGTTACATACGCCAGAAAGCAAAACAAGGGTGTTATTCTAATTGACCCGGATACAGCGGAAGTTACTCCCATTACGGTGAAAGAGGGTAAAAAAAGGCCTTAATAATTTTCTTTTCTCTGTTGTTAAATCTTTATAAAGTGAGAGGTTCACCTTCATGGTTCACCATGAACCATACCACAGTCCAGCGTATGGACATACCATTCCCCTGGAGGAATGTCCATTTTTCAGCGCTAACTGGAATCGGCCTTCGTCAGATAAAACATGTTGCTGCTCTTGCCGCCGTTTTCCCGCCAGCGCTGCTCTTTGCGCAGGTAACCGCTTCTTTCAAGGTCGGCAATTGCGCGTTTGACGGTGCTGCGGGACAGCTTCAGCTCCTTGGCGATGGTACCAATCGCCGGATAGCATTTGCCGTCCCGGTCAGCCCGGTCACGCAGATACATGTACACCGCCCTTGCACGGTGGGGCAGCTCCGAGGAATAGAGTGAGGAAAAATAGCTCATAGGATCACCCCGCTATATCCGTATCGAGGGCTTTTGCTGCTCCGGCGCCTTATGCTCCAGTGCGGGGGTATGCTGGATACCGGCGGAAGCGGAAGAATCGGGTTCCACCTTTTCCTCCGGATCGGCTTCGCACGCGGCGTTGCGCCGGATGATTTCTTCCTCAAGTGAGTGCCGGTTCGCGTACTCCACCTTTCGGGCGGATTGCTCCGCGATCTCATATGGTTTTCCGAAGGTGATGCCCCATTCGAGGAACAGCTTCAGCCGGGTGCGCATGGGGTAAACTCCGGTTTTGGTCACGATAAAATGGCCCTTGGGCATGGATTTCAGCTCGTCGGGCGTCATCAGCGGCCGTTCAATCATTTGCAGGGACTGGCTAGGATCGTTCTTCCCACGGCTGATGGAGCCGCTCATGACGGTCTGGTTGCCGAGGGCCTTCGAGAGAATTTGTGCCGACTCGCTGTTGGGGGCAAAGCCACCAAACACGGTGTCCTGGCAATTGTCGATTATTATGGACGCACCATCCTTGCCGTAGTTTTTCTCCAGTTGGGCGAAACTCTGGATAATAGCGACAATGGATACCCGGCGTGACCGGCTGGCGGAGAACATCATCTCAGCTGACTCAATCTTGGGGATGGTGCCGATCTCGTCGAGGAACATCATCACGCGGTTCGGCAGCTTGCCGCCGTACTCGTCGGCCACCGAGAGGATTTCCCGGTAGAGCTGTTGGACGATCAGCGAGATGATAAAATACTTCGTGTTGTCTTCCTCCGGCATGACGAGGAAGACGGCGCTTTTCTCCGTGCAGAACTTTTCCGCGTCAATGGCCGTATCGAAGCACAGCACCTGCTCCAGCTCGGAGTCCAGAAAAGCGTTGAGCCGGGAGAGCGCCGTGGACAGGACGCTCTGCATGGCCTGCTCCGCCGTGTTGAGCGCGGCACCGGCGAACCATTTGGTCTTGTGCTCATCCGGCAGGTGCGCCAGAAGCATCTGGAAGAGCGTCCGGCCCTTCACGCCGCTGGGCGCCAGCAGATCCTGAATCAGCTTGAACACCGATACGATGTGCCTCTGCTTCGGCTCACAGTATTCGGCAATCAGCAGAATGACGGAGGTCAGCAGACCTTCGGCCGCGTCGTAGAAGAAAGCGTTCTGTCCGGCAGAGGCGGTATCGAAGCCTCCTGAGTTGATGATGGTCTTGGCCGTGATTTTGGCGTACTTCTCCGCTCTGGCCTTGTACGCCAAATTTTCCGGATTTGCGAGATACAGGTCCATATAGCGGTTCACCAGATGGAGCAGGTTGTTGCCGTCCGAGCGGGTTGGATTGCGCAGGTCGATGACTGCCACATGGTAGCCGTAATTATCCTTTGCGATTCCCGCGTAATTGCGGTAGAGGTCGCCTTTCGTATCGGTGGTAATGAAAGACATGCCGCAGGCGCAGGCGTATTCCAGGTTCGGATAGAGGAAATTTGCGGTCTTGCCGACACCGGCCGCACCGATCATCAGGCAATGGATGTCATCGTCATCCACCAGCGCGTAGCCGTGGGGAGCCGTTTTGTCGAATAGGGACGCCTTTCGCCAGCCGACCACCAAGCCCTGCGCCGTGGGCCGGTTCTCTCCCTTGCGCCATTTTTCCGGTTCAAACCGAACTTCCGTATAGGTCTTTTTAATCTCCTGTTTGGTTGCCCAGCGTGCCGTTCCGTGCTGGCCGTCGCCCACGGTCTTGGACTTGATGCCGTTCAAGGTATAGTAATGAGCCAGAAGGGATAAAAAGCCGATCACGCCGAACATGGTGAGCCCGGCTGCGATCAGTGTAATGATTTGTGATGCTTGCATTATCAATTCTCCTTTTTATGCCCAAGCTCCGGTAATAGGAGCCTGGGTTATTTATTAAATTTCATTACCTTTTTGGCGGGCTAGTATTAAATAATCTCTACTTTTTAGACAAACATAATAATAGTCAGTATAGTCAGTTTTTTTGCGGTGGATCAATAATGGCAGAGATAAATAGATAGCAAAAAATGCAACCCCTTTTTCTTCAGAGATTGCATTTTTGCCATTGCTTAAATCTAAAAACTGCAACTGTACAAGTCAGGTACTTTTTATTAGGATGTGGCTATGATAAAATAATAAGATGGGAGCAACGGTGCTGATTCGACTTGCCGACAATTATACAGGCATGGGCAATAGAATTTGGCTGTACATCTGTGCTTTTTCACGTTGAGTAAACTAAGGTGGTCTACAATGAGCGATGTTATGACACCAGAACAACGAAGCCGTACAATGAGCCACATCAAAGGAAAGGATACCAGTATTGAGGTTACTTTTCGAAAGGCACTGTGGCATAAGGGTTATCGTTACCGCAAGAATTATAAGGCATTGCCCGGTACGCCGGATATTGCAATTACAAAATATAAAATTGCTATCTTTTGCGACAGTGAGTTTTTCCATGGTTACAATTGGGAAATTAAAAAACAGAAGCTGGGCCAGAACCGGGATTGCTGGATCAACAAAATTGAACGGAACATGGCAAGGGATCGAGAAACAGATTTCAAACTAATTGCTATGGATTGGGTTCCGGTACATTTTTGGGGGCAGGAGATACAAAAACACATCGATGAGTGTGTAGAGGCCGTCGAAGATTTGATTTTTGAGTTGCAGATCAGCCAGTTTGATGCTATGATAGATAATGATAGGGACTATTTTAAAGATATAAAATACTAGGTTTATATTATCAATTTATATTTTTACATTTGTAAGAGGTACCCTTATGACCATTTCAGAACAGATAAAGGTACTATGTGTGCGCTCCGATATTAGTGTTGCAGAGTTAGCGCGGCGCGTAGGCACAACACCTCAAAACTTTAACTCAAAAATGAAAAGGGAAAGCTTTACAATTGCGGATCTGGAGTGTATTGCAAAAGCTGTAGGGTGTTCCTTTGAACGGTATTTTGTCCTCCGTGACGGGGATAAGGTATGATGGGGGGATTGGATATGGATATACTCCATTTCAAAGATAATGCAAAAAACCGGGATGTGATTTCCTTATTCTCTGGGGCTATGGGGCTTGACATTGGTCTGTCCAAAGCAGGGTTGAATATTGTGGTTGGGCAGGATTTTGATGCTTCCTGTGTTGCAACGATGAGAGAGAATGGGCACAAAGCTTTAGATGGGGATATTCGGAATATTAACCCTGCTGATTTGCTGGAACAAACAGGGTTGATGCAAGGTGAGCCCTTCCTAATTTGCGGTGGCCCTCCGTGCCAGCCATTTTCAACTGCTGGGAAGCGGCTAGGAATAAATGATCCACGTGGTAGCTTGTTTATGGATTTTATCCGTATGATAAACTATATTCGTCCACGGTTTTTTGTCATGGAAAATGTAAAGGGGATTATGTCCGCCCCTTTGAAGCATGTCCCTTTCGATAAGCGAGATAAAGATGACCCTGAACAGCAGTTAGGGACGGTGCTAGATGTCATCCTTTCTGAATTCCGCAAATTGGGGTATAAAACTGTTTATGGGATTCTGGATGCTGTTAACTATGGCGTGCCACAATTCCGTGAGCGTTTCGTATTAATTGGGAGCCGGGACAACGAGGATATTTTTCTGCCTATCCCAACCCACTTTCAAATGCACCAAGATACCGGTTACCGGTGGCGAACATTAAGGGACTCAATTAGTGATTTAGAATATGATTGCGGTGAATGTGCCGCTTTTAGCAAAGACCGTTTAGCCTTTCTCCGTCTCATCCCAGAAGGCGGGAACTGGCGCAACCTGCCACCAGAAACCATAAAAGAAGCGATGGGTGGTGCCTATGAATCGGGGGGCGGTAAGGTTGGGTTTTACCGCCGTCTGTCCTATGATCAGCCATCTCCTACGCTAGTTACCTCCCCGGTACAGAAGG
This sequence comes from Clostridiales bacterium, assembly GCA_012517675.1. Taxonomy (GTDB): domain Bacteria; phylum Bacillota; class Clostridia; order Oscillospirales; family Acutalibacteraceae; genus Caproiciproducens. Next base: position 24,540 of record JAAYUL010000123.1, read on the forward strand.
CAACAATGATGTGCCATCCCACGCAAAACCGCCCGCTGAGTATTCGGGAATATGCCCGCATCCAGCAGTTTCCCGATGATTGGATTTTCATGGGGACAAGCGCAGCCAAATACCGACAGATAGGCAATGCTGTCCCTGTTGGACTTGCACTCGCAATAGGGAAAGCTGTGATTTCTGCTGCAGATCAGACGGCAGCCATTCAGACTAAGCGGTTTAGAGGTACGGATATCCATCAAAAATTGAAAAAAGCAATTGAAATTGGAGGAAGCTGTTATGCCTATAAATAAAAACTATAATGAGCAGGCAATCGTAGAAGCGATAGCCGCAGCATTGGATAATTTCTATACCAGCTTAATTGCCAAAGTGGACGGCCTGAATATTGAGGCAGTAATGAAGCGGAAGAACCCATATCTATTCCGGGCAAAAGCCATGAATGGTGCGGCGCAGATAGTTGACGCTATCCTTGCAGCCTTTATCTCTTCTTCCGAAGAAACGATATTTGGCAATGTGTTCTTTGAACCGATTGCAACCGCTGCTGCACAGGGACAAAAGGCCCTTGCAGAAGGCGTTGACATTATGGTGGAACGTGATAACACGATTTACGCAATTGCTGTAAAATCCGGCACCAGTGTGTTTAACGCTGACAGCCGCAAAAAGCAGGAACAGAATTTTATGGCAGCAAGCAAGCTGGCACAGCAGGCAAAAAAGCGGTTTGTCCCCATCGTAGGCTATGGCTATGGGAAAAAGAAAGCCTCAAGCCGTGGTTTGCCGAAGTTTTACATGGAGATTGCCGGTAAGGATTTTTGGACTGAACTGACGGGTGACGACGGGTTCTACATAAAGCTAATCCGTTTCATGGATAAGTTGCCTGAAAAGTATGTTGAGGAATTTAATGCCTCTTATCAAAAAGCGGCAAACCGTTTGGTAAAAGAGTTTACGCAGGAATTCTGTCTTGAAGATGGAAGCATTGATTGGGAAAAACTTGTAGAATTTAACTCTGGCAACTAATTTTACAGGCGTTTGGAGAAAAGAAGATGGATGTTGAAGTATTTTCTTTTTTCTCTGGATTGGGTTTTTTAGATTTGGGATTTGAAAATGCCGGGTTCAACATCGTCTTTGTAAATGAGCATGATGAGCGTTTTTTACGAGCATATCAATATGCGCGAAGGAACAATGTCCACATTCCGGTTTACGGATATAGCCACGAAGACGTAAGAGCGTATTTAGCCGATGAATTTTGGCAGGCATCTTTCCCCAACTATAACCATCGCGAGAAAAAATTAATTGGATTTATCGGTGGGCCGCCGTGTCCGGATTTTTCTGCGGCTGGCAAAAATGAAGGCGAAGATGGTGAAAACGGGCAATTAACCTCTATTTACGTAGAACTTATTACAAAGAGATTGCCGGATTTTTTTGTATTGGAAAATGTTAAAGGTTTATATCAAACAAAAAAGCATAAAAAGTTTTATGAGCGCATGAAACGCAAGCTGTACCACGCAGGCTATTCCCTATTTGATTCCATTGAAAACGCACTGGAATACGGCGCGCCCCAGTACCGTGATCGGTTGATTCTAGTCGGATTTAAACGGTCACGCTTTGGGCGCAATCTCCACTTTGAAATTGGGCAGCATAGGTTATATACACTAGAGAACATTAATGCTGCCAACTGGCCTACAGTAAGCCCATTCGTTGAAAACGGCGAGATAGAACAGCCTGAAGGCATTATTGAAGAATTAACCGTTGAACACTGGTTCCGGCAGAATAATGTGTTGAACCATCCCAATGGACACGATATATTTGCTGTTAAGAGCGTTCAGCGTTTTAATACTATCCCTGAGGGGGATTCAGGCGGTAAGTCTTTCAAACGGCTGCATCGTTGGCGTTACTCCCCAACGGCGGCATATGGAAACAACGAGGTACATCTTCACCCATATTTACCACGAAGGCTTAGCGTTGCAGAGGCGCTAGCTGTTCAATCCCTTCCGGCTGATTTTGAATTGCCAGTGGATTTATCGCTCTCAGCAAAGTTCAAAATGGTTGGTAATGGCGTACCGTATTTGTTGGCCCTTGGAATTGCGAAAGATTTGAACGATTGGTTACGAGCGTTTTTTCATAGAATAGGTGAATAAAATGACTATGCACGATAAATTAATGGAAGATTTACTTACATTAGAGCCGTCTGCGTTCTATTTGAAGCACATTGTAAAATCTCATAACTGGTATTTTTCTAGCTATCTTCACATACCCCAAGACGAGATCGTGGACAAAATGGATTATTTTAATGAAATTGTATCCTCGAGTTTAAAAATAAATTTTCATAGCCTTCAAATTGTTGGAAGCGCCAAAACAGGATATAGTCTGTCACCCCGAAATGTATTACGGCCTTTTCACGAACAGGCACCAGATACTAAGTCATCTGATATTGATATAGCGATTGTTTCTGAAAGGTTATATCTGAAATTTTGGTCAGAACTGCGGCAAGTAAAAGGGATTCAATATGACCAATATTACTATAATCATTTAACTGCCTCTATTTTTAGAGGATTTATTAATGATAAAGACCTACTGAAAATTAAAGGGCCTCGCGAAGAATGGGAAGACATGACTGCTCCAATCAATGTATTATTGCAAGACAAACTCGGGATTGAACATCCTATTACATATCGGCTGTATAGGAGCTGGGATGATTTGGAAGAATATCAGATAATAGGGATATCGAAGGCTCGTGCGGCATTGGAGGGGAAAAAGAGTGTTTAATTTTAATGATAACCGAAAAACAATTAATGAAATATCTACAATGTTCAGTAAAGGAAATCTCATTGTGGACGACACCTACCAACGGCGCTCTGTCTGGAGCGAAAAGGATAAGATACGGTTAATTGAAACC
>JAAYUL010000124.1 GCA_012517675.1 Clostridiales bacterium
CGCTGAGGAAGATATGACAGCGCCCGCTGGCAATACATGACGAAGTATTACAGCCTCCAAAAACAATAAAATTCCAAGCGGCACAATGAGAAAGCTTGTAAACCGGGTTACCCGCTTCATGGAGCCGAGTAATTCGGACGAAATTTGTTTTGCCTTTTTGGCTTCCTCCGTGAGCTTGACCGCATAGTTTTCATTGCCAACATGCGTTACCTTTGCATAACATTTTCCCGAAACAACAAAGCTTCCGGAGTAAAGTTCGCTACCCGTTGTCTTTAAGACGGCGTCACTTTCACCGGTCAGCAGCGACTCATTGACCTCTGCCATACCATCGAGCACAATCCCGTCATTACAAATTTGGTGTCCACTTTCCAGAACCATCACATCGTCTTTAACAATGTCCTCCATCTCAACGACAAACGATTGATCATCTCTCAGCACTTTTGCCTTGGGCCTGTTTAAGACAGACAGTTCATCCACAAGCTTTTTCGCTTTTAGTTCTTGCGCAATCCCAATTACAATGTTGATCACGATGATGACAATAAAAGCCATGTTGGAATAAGCGCCGACCGCGAACAGCAGCGCCGCGATGACAAAATTGAGAAAATTGAACAGCGTGAAAATGTTTTCTTTCAGTATTTGCCCCTTGGTCTTTGTAATGGAACCCGGCTTATCTCCCGATTCTCCGCGTGCCTTCCGCTCCATTACTTCCTGTGTAGATAAACCTTTTATTGGTGCCTCCATGCTTTGCCTCCGTTAACGACTAAACTTATTTTCTAATGATTCAACCATAGCATTACGACATAAACTCCAGTCAAATAGAAGTTAAACTCAGCTTAAACTGCATAAAAAAGCGGCCTTGCCAATGAGACAAAACCGTTTTTATATGGTATTAGTAAGAACGGAAGCAAGCCTTTCTGATTGTTTATGTACAGTTTAAGATGAACCGAAAAATGTATGATATACTTTAAAATATACATCGACAAGGTGGTGTCCGGTATGAAAATAAAAGACATGCTTACAAAAAAAATGACCGTAAAAAAACGGCTTGTCATTTCCAATATTCTGATGATTCTCGTGCCGGTGGTCATCACCGCGTTCATCGGGCTTGTGTGCATAAGCATCATATGGTTCTCCGTCCAGTACGGCACGGGCCTTGGCTTTAAAGACAGCGAGGACTTTTACAAGGCCAGTCGGGGAATTTCCATGCTTGTTGAGAAATCACTGGAGAAAGGAACTCACGCAAACCTTGCGGGGAATCTATCAGGGATCAGCGGGATACTGGACAAAAGTGCCATGGCTCTATCTGTGGATTCCTCCGGCAAAAATCTCTATCAATACGGGCATGCTACCGACGCCGACGAAGCTTTGCTGAAGGCCGTAGATACATTGGGCGGTCAGGGCTTCGTTTCCAATGGAAACCGGGAACTGTATGTCCAACAAGCCGAAATTAAGGGTGTTGTCTATCGTATTTCTATTTTTTCCAGCCCTTCGCAACTGTCCTTCGGCAGTCTGAAGGTTGCGCTCGTTTTGTCGGCCATCGTTTTGATGTTTGCCATCATTTTTTCCATTTTGCTCACGAACCGTTTCCTGACCAGGTTTGTATTCCAGAAAATCGAACAACCGCTGGAGATCCTTTCGGACGGAGTACAACAGATCAGCGAGGGAAATTTGGAGCACCGCATCAACTATGCCGGTGAGGATGAATTTTCACCCGTCTGCGCCGACTTCAATGAAATGGCAGCCCGTCTCAAAGCCTCGGAAGAACGGACACAGCAACATGAGCAAAGCCGCAGGGAGCTGTTGGTCGGCATTTCTCATGACCTACGCAGTCCGCTGACCTCTATCCGCGCCTATGTGGAAGGGCTTTTGGATGGCGTTGCCAAAACTCCCGAAGCCCAAAAAGGATACCTGGAAATTGTCAAAAGCAAAGCGGAAGACATAGATCGTATGCTGGCGAAAATCTTCCTGTTCTCCAAAATGGAGTTAGGCGAGTACCCGGACCATCCGGAACTGCTGCGGCTTGACGACGAGGTACGGCAGCTTATACGGGCAGTGGGTGCGGAATACGAGGAAAAAGGTCTGCTTCTCACAGCCGATGATCTTGTTCCGGCGACCGTTTCAGCCGACCCGGATCAACTCCAGCGCGTGCTGACCAACATTATGGAAAACAGCGTAAAGTATAAAACAAAGGATATGGGAACCTTGACCATCTCCCTGCGGGAGGAAAACGAAGGGTACCGCCTGTCCCTTTGTGACGACGGTCCCGGCGTTTCTAAGGAAGCGCTGCCCCATTTGTTCGAAGTGTTTTACCGCAGCGATCCGTCCCGGCAAAATCCTCAACGCGGAAGTGGCCTTGGACTTGCCATTGCCGCTAATGCAATACAACGGATGAACGGAACTATTGAGGCGAAATCCGGAGAAAACGGCGGTTTGGAAATCGTGATTTGCCTGCCAAAAGCGGAGGAATAACATGCAGAAGATACTGATTATAGAAGATGATACCGCCATCGCAGCCATTGAGCGGGATTATCTTTTGGTTGAACAGTTTGAGGTGGTGATTTCGCAGGAC
>JAAYUL010000012.1 GCA_012517675.1 Clostridiales bacterium
AGATCCTGCAGCTTTAAAAGGAGCGTCCGCACGTTGGCGGACTCCTCAAAATTTTTGATATAACGCGCCGCGTTATCTCGGGACAGTACCGTAGCACCGCTCTGAGGCTTTACGTCCACCACTTTCATATCCGACAGCAGCTTCAGCGCCCGGCGTATCGTTTCGGGCGAACTGTTATATTCCGATGCCATTACGGAGCGTCCGTAAATACGCTGCCCCTCCTGAAACTCTCCCTTTGCCACTCTGAAAGCGATGTCCCGCGCAATTTTCAAATAGTATGGAAGTTCAACTGTTCTTTTCAAATTCATTTCTCCTGTATGTATACAAGTCAAGAATACTCCAATTATAAACTGACAACCTAAACATGTCAACATGTGCGTCAGAATGACAACGGCAGGCTGACCGCTTGATTTGTAAATCAGCCTGTGCTAAACTGAACCCATCCTTTATGACGAGCCGTGTCTTTTCCGATTCTGATTACACAATCGGCGGCGTCTTTCTGTGGATCAATCACTCCATGCCATCGCCGCACCTGCCGCGCTGATTTTTGTCAGGATTGCGAACAATACGAAAGGATGGTTCCGGTATGAGTAAACCGAAGGTGTCCTTTCTCTGCGTTCATAATTCCTGCCGCAGCCAGATCGCCGAAGCGCTTGGAAAGCATTTTGCCGCCGGCGTATTTGAAAGCTATTCGGCGGGGACAAAGCTGAAAGACCGGATCAATCCCGACGCGGTCCGGCTGATGGAGCAGCTTTACAAAATTGATATGCAGGAAACCCAGCGCCCGAAGCTGCTGGAGGAGCTGCCGCCTGTTGATGTTGTCGTCACGATGGGCTGCAACGTGGAATGTCCTTACCTGCCCTGCAAACGCCGCGAGGATTGGGGGCTTCCCGACCCGACGGGAAAAAGCGACGCGGAATATATTTCGGTTATCCGGATCATCGAAAGAAAAATCGTTCAATTATCGGAATCATTAAAATAATGGGATGAGATGGATCGGAAACCGAATTTTTATATTGACAAAAGTTGATTTGATGCATATACTGATAGTACATCAAATAATTTTGATATGAGGTGATCGCTTGGCGGCGGTTTACGACGAACACGCAAAAGTCTTCCGGGCGTTCTGCGATGAAAAACGCCTGAGGATACTGGAGCTGCTGCGCGGCGGCGAGAAATGTGCCTGCGTTTTGCTGGAACAGCTGGACCTGGGTCAGTCGGGGCTTTCCTACCACATGAAGATATTGGTGGAATCGGGTATTGTGGAAAGCCGGCAGGAAGGCAAATGGACGCATTACAAAATCAGCGCAAAGGGCAGTGCCTATGCCGCGGAATTGTTGAGGCAACTGACGACCCCGAATACGGTTTTGGAAGAAAATATCTGCTGCAAAAAATAAAAGCCATCGTCCGGATGGCTTTTATCAAACAGAACGCATCAAAATTATTTGATATGTTGTCCTTTTTATTGAAAGTGAGGGTGTTCCGAAATGCAAATAGTCAAAGCGATCTGGGACTTTTTCCAGTATCAGATTCTCGGCATGCGGTGGTTGGATGGGCTGATCGCGGGCGGCCTTTCCGCCATGGGGCTTGATACGTCCACCCGTTTGGTCGGAAGCATTGAGTTTTTCCTTTACGATGTGATCAAGATCACGATCCTGCTGTGCCTTTTGATCTTTCTCATCAGCTACATCCAGAGTTACTTCCCGCCGGAACGCAGCAAGAAAATACTCGGCCGGTTTCACGGCGTCTGGGCGAATTGCGTTTCGGCGCTCCTCGGCACGGTGACCCCGTTTTGCTCCTGTTCCTCCATTCCGCTGTTCATCGGCTTTACGTCCGCCGGGCTTCCGGTTGGGGTGACGTTCTCGTTTCTGATCTCTTCCCCGATGGTGGACCTTGGCTCTCTGCTGCTGCTGACGAGCATTTTCGGCGCGGAGGTGGCGGTCATCTATGTGGTCGTCGGCCTGGTGATTGCGGTCGTCGGCGGCACGGTGATTGAAAAGCTGCATATGGAAAAATATGTGGAGAGCTTTATTCTGACAGCCGGCAGTGTCGACATCGAATCGCCGGACCTGACAAAGAAGGACCGGCTGATTTACGCGAAGGATCAGATGCTGACCACCTTCAGAAAGGTATTTCCCTATATTCTGATCGGTGTGGGAATCGGCGCAATCATCCACAACTGGATTCCGGAGGAATGGGTCTCGCTTGTGCTGGGAAGCAATAACCCCTTCGGCGTCATTCTGGCAACGCTGATCGGCGTTCCGATGTACGCCGACATCTTCGGCACCATCCCGATTGCGGAGGCCCTGCTGTACAAGGGAGCGCAGCTGGGAACGATCCTGTCCTTCATGATGGCGGTTACCACGCTGTCACTGCCGTCCATGATCATGCTGCGCAAGGCGGTTAAACCGAAACTGCTGGCTCTGTTTATCGTCATCTGCACGGTCGGAATTATCATGGTTGGCTACTTTTTCAACGCGATACAGGGATTTATCATATAGGAGGGAATTGGATGGCAAAGACATGGTATCCTGTCATTAATTATCTGGTTTGCGCGGAATGCGGCACCTGTGTGACAAAGTGTCCCCACGGCGTCTATGATTCCGAAAAGGCTCCGTCACCCGTCGTAAAAAATCCGGAAGCCTGCGTCGACCATTGTCACGGCTGCGGCAACCGCTGCCCGGTCGGCGCGATTACCTATGTGGGCGACGACACCGGCTGGGTCCCGCCGAACGGCACACAGGAGTCCGGGGCAGACTGCTGCTCCTGCGGATGCGAAGCGTCTTCCGAAAAGAAGATTGTCGTTGAGTATCTCTATCTTGATTTGCAGACCTGTGACCGCTGTATCGGAACGGACGCCGTGCTTGACGAAGTAGTGACCACGCTTGCCCCCGCGCTGCGGCTCGCCGGTTTTGACCTTGAGTATAACAAAATCGAGATGAAAACTGCGGAGCTTGCCGAGCGGTTCAGGTTTCTTTCCTCTCCGACGATCCGTGTCAACGGGCGGGATATCTGCGGGTCTGTGAAAGAGAACAGCTGCGGATGCTGCGGTGAAATCAGCGGAACTGACGTTGACTGCCGGGTATTTGAATACAATGGGGAAAGCTATGAAGTGCCGCCCAAAGAAATGCTTGCCCGGGCCATTCTGAAAACCGCGTTTGAAACGACCGGCGGCGGCGCCTGCGGCGACTATCAACTGCCGGAGAATCTGAAAACTTTTTACCGGGGAAAAAGCAGTCAATCAGCGTGCTCCTGCGGGGGCAACTGCTGCTGATCCATAACAACTTTTTATGAAGGAGCGTAATGAATATGTCACTGTTCGGAAAGAAAAAGGCGGAAACGACCCCTTGCTGCTGCGGGGGAAACTGTGATGCGAAAAGCATGCCAAAGGCGGAAAGCGCCAAAACCGAAGGCGCGAGTGTGAAAATCCTTGGCAGCGGATGCGCAAAATGCAACCAGCTGGAAGCGGCTGCGAAAGCAGCGCTGGAGCAACTCGGCATGGATACGACGGTTGACCATGTGACCGATTTCTCACAGATTGCGGCCTATGGCGTCATGTCGACGCCCGCCCTCGTCGTGGACGGAAAAGTGGTCTCTTACGGCAAGGTCCTGAAAACCGAGGAGGTCGTGAAAATCCTTCAGAAGGTCCGGTAGCGCCCGGGAGCAGACGGAACGTGACGGCGTCGCAAAAAAACATGGACTCGGCTTTCGGGAAGCGCATTCTTCCGACTTTCGGGAGAATGCGCCGCCGAACCGAAACGTGCAGAATGATCAGAAACCCCCTCATTGATTTCGGTCAGTGAGGGGGTTGAACCGGTTGTTCCCTGGACAAGCGGCACGATCTGCTTTTTTTCATTCCGCTTACCTCCGGTTTCAGATTCGGAAAGTTGATTCACATGCTTTTCGTCACGACCAGATTGGCGCCTGTGCCGAGGAGGTCGGCCAATACGACATCCCCGCGCCGCACCGGAGCCGAAAGCTCAACGCCGTTGAGCAGCTTCATGGCGTCGAACATCAGGCCCTTCGGAATGGCCCGGTCTGTTTTTACCGGACAGCGGCGGTGGAGCCCGCCCTTGATTTTCACCGTGCTGGTCAGCACCCGCGTGGGGTTGGTCAGCTCTTTTTTGCCGTATTCCGCGCCGCGCGGGCAGCCGTTCCCGGTCACCGCGTAACCGTTTTGTTCGTCCACGTTCAGATGGCAGCCTTTGGGGCAGATGATACAGATCAGATGCGTCAATTTTCCTTCGCCTCCTTCGCGGATACGGTGACGGCACCGCCCGAGGCGTTTTCCAGAAACTTTTTGGGGATGACGATGCGTTCCATTTCCCCGGGCGCCATATGTTCGCGTTTGAAAACGGACAGCACCCGGCCGCCGCTTGCCACCTCAATTTCGGAATTGCTGAAAACACGCCCGACGCGGAAAAAGACCTCCGCGTATTGGTCGATTCGGTCGGGCCTGATATGCTGCGGCACCGTGCAGCCGACGTTCTCCCCGCTTTCGATTGCAACGGCGGGTTCGCCGCCGGGCTGTTCCTTCCGCCTGCAAAAGTCCGCCGCCGCCGCGCCGGCCCTCTGGCTTTCCGCGGTCACGAAATCCACCAGGTCGTGCACATGCACGACATTGCCGCTGGCGAAAATGCCGGGAATGGAGGTTTCCATGTTTTCGTACACAACCGGGCCTTTTGTGCGCGGGTCGAGCGCGATCCCGGCGCTGCGCGACAATTCGTTCTCCGGAATCAGGCCGACGGAAAGCAGGACCGTGTCGCAGTCGAAAAACCGCTCCGTGCCGGGAACCGGCTTGCCGCCGCCGTCCACCCGGGAAACCACAACGCCCTCCACGCGCCGCTTGCCCCTGATCTCCGTAATCGTATGGGACAGATACAGGGGAATCCCGTAATCGTTCAGGCACTGCACGATATTCCGGTTCAGCCCGTTGGAGTAGGGCATCAGCTCCACGCACGCGGCGACCTTCGCGCCCTCCAGCGTCATGCGGCGCGCCATGATCAGGCCGATGTCCCCCGAACCGAGGATGACGACCTTTTTCCCGACCATGTAGCCTTCGATGTTTACGTAGCGCTGCGCGGCCCCCGCGGTGAAAACCCCGGCGGGGCGGGTTCCCGGAATGCCGATCGCGCCCCGGGTGCGCTCGCGGCAGCCCATCGCCAGAACGACCGCTCCCGCCTGCACGGTGAAATACCCGTCGCGCGGGTTGATCATCGAGATTTTCCGGTCCTCCGTGACCGCCAACACCATGGTGTCCAGCATCAGCTCCGCGTTGGTATTGTTCAGCATTTCAATAAAGCGCCCGGCATATTCCGGGCCGGTCAGCTCTTCCTTGAAGTAATGCAGGCCGAACCCGTTGTGAATGCACTGGTTCAGAATGCCCCCCGGCTCCTTGTCGCGCTCCACGACAAGGATTTTTCCGGCTCCGTTTTGATACGCTTCACAGGCGGCGGCAAGCCCGGCCGGGCCCGCGCCGATGACGACCACGTCGTATTGTTTCATTCCGCCCCACCTCCGGTTTTGGTTTCTCCGGTCAGCAGGCGGCTCCCGGTGAGGTCCTGCTCGACGTTTTCCATGGGAATCCCGGTTTCCCTGCTGAGAATTTCATGCACGCGCGGGCCGCAGAAGCCGCCCTGGCACCTGCCCATGCCCGCGTTGCAGCGGCGCTTGACGCCGTCGATGCTGACCGGCGGAACCGGGCCGCGCAGCGTCTGAAGGATGTCTCCCTCGGTGATGGTTTCGCAGCGGCAGATGACCCTGCCGTAACGCGGGTCGCGCGAAAGCGCCGCCGCCTGCTCCGCCTTGGTCATATTTTTGAACAGGGGCGGTTGACGGTATTCCGTGAAATTCCCTTTTGCGCGGCAGACCAGCCCGATGCTTTCCAGAATCCGGCGCACCTCCGGGCCGATCGCCGGCGCGGCGGACAGGCCGGGCGACTTGATGGCCGCGGCGTTTACAAAGCGCGGGGCGTCTTTGGAGGCTTCGATTATAAAGTCGTCCGTCGCCGTTGCGGCGCGCACGCCCGCGAAATTACGGATCGATTCGCGGAAATTTACGTGCGTGTCGGACCGGAGCGCGGCTTTCACCACCTTTTGCAGCCCCTGCGCGGTGACGCCGGTGTCCTCCGGGCCGTCGGCCGGGTCCGCGGTCGGGCCGACGATCAGATTCCCGTGCACGGTGGGGGAGATCAGCACCCCCTTGCCGCTCTTTGAGGGGGGCTGGAAAATCGTATGACGGACGATCCCGCCCTGGCATTTATCCAGCAGATAATATTCGCCCCTGACCGGCAGAATCCGAAAGAAGGGCTGCGCGGCCATGTCGTTGATTTTGTCGGCAAAGGTCCCGGCGGCGTTGACGACATATCTTGTTTCCAGGGCGTTTTCACCCGCTTCGATCCGGTAAAACCCGCCCCGGTCCGAAATGCTCCGCACGGGGGAATTCAGGTAAAGCGCCGCGCCGTTTTTCACCGCCGTCTGCGCCATGGCGATGGCCAGCCCCCACGGGTTGACGATCGCGCCGGTCGGCGCGTACAGCGCCCCCGCGATTTCCGGGTTCAGGCCGGGCTCCATGTTCAGAGCCTGCTCTTTTGTGAGAATGCAAAGCCCTTCCACGCCGTTTGCGTTTCCGCGCCGGAGCAGCTCCCGCAGCGTCTTCAGATCGGCCCCGTCAAAGGCAAGAACCATGGAGCCGACCCGCTGATATGCGACGGAAAGGCGGCGGCACAGGGCTTCCATCCTTTTGCTGCCCTCCACGTTCAGGCGCGCCATTTTCGTGCCCGGCAAAGGGTCGTAGCCGGCGTGGACAATCGCGCTGTTGGCCTTTGTGGTCCCGCAGGCAATGTCGTTCTGCTTTTCCACGACCGCGACGGAAATTTCGCAACGGGACAGCTCATAGGCAATGCCGGCGCCGGTCACGCCGCAGCCGATCACGGTTACATCAAACATATTCTTTCACCTTCATTTGTCAAATTTGCAGAGGCTGGGTCGTCCGCCGAAAGCGGTTTCCTCTGTTTTTCCCTCAGACCTTTCCTCCCTGAACATCAAAAAAGCCAAACGTGACCTTCCATCCGCCGGAACGGATCGAAAACGTTTGGCTCTCTGTTACTCTGGCAACGTTGTATGATTCAGTTTTTTCCGCCTATTCAAACCACAGGCTTTCCTTTGTGGTGGAAACCGCGGTCGCGCCGGCGCTCAGCGCGAGTACGATGTCTTCTTTATCCGCGATCATTCCTCCGGCGATAATGGGCATGTTGGTTCCGGAAACGCAGCGCCGGATGATTTTCGGCATGACGCCCGGCAGGATTTCGTTGAAATCCGCCGTCTGCTCCCGAATGTGCTTTTCCGCGTTTTCCAGCGACATGGAGTCCAAAAGGAAATGCCGCTGCACGGTAATCAGGCCCATTTCCTTCGCGCAGCGGATCAGCGGCGCCTTGGTGCTGATGATTCCGTCCGCGGCGGTGTTTTCCCTGAGAAAGCGCACCGAAATTTCCCGGCTTGCCAGGTCGCTGATCAGGTCCAGGTGAACGAGCGCGAGCTTGTCGGCCGCCTTGATCTGCTTTACGATGAGGCCGATGTTGCAAATGTCCCCGGACAAAACAAACACGACGGAGCTCGGCGACCCGATTGCGCGCTCCAGCCCCTCCGTGTTTTTGACCGCGGCGATCACCGGCATGTTCATGAGCCGTTCCAGCATAAGGTTCTGCATCGTTAGCCTCCTGAATTTTCCGCCCCGCGTTTTGCGGGGAAGCGGATACAACGGATGATTCATCCTCCGTCTTCGAATGGGTTGCGGATGGTGTTTGCCGGTTTGGCCTGATGAAAGGTAAAAAATAAACGAAACCAAAGAAACTATCCCGACACGGATGTCGGCATACTTTTCTTTGCCTTCGTTTCTCTGCCTGTCACTGAAAGCCTGTTCCTTTGTTTTTAATATAATGGATTTTCCTTCAATTGTCAATCATTTGATCGAAGTCAGGGGGCACGGTGTGGGAAATAAAAATGCGGCTTTTCGGGAGAACACGGTGCCGAACCGGAGAAAAAGCGCGGAATTCCCCGCTCCGGCGCCATGCGCGGCGCAAAGGAAAGCCGCAGCGGAACAATGCCCGCTTTATCATTCCTGTTGTATAAACACCGGCTTCCCTTTATAATAGGGAAATAAGCTCCATTGTCCGGTGCGCGCACGGCGGACCGGAAAAATTTGCGGGAAAGCAGGGGGAATGGGTTGTGCTGCAGCACGGGAAAAGCCTTTCGGAAAAGGCGGCGGACGATATACTTGCCATGATTCAGATCGACCATGTATTTTCGGAAGGGGAAAAGCTTCCGAATGAAATCGAGTTTTCCGAAAGGCTGCGGATCAGCCGCACCACGCTGCGGGAGGCGATCCGGATTCTGGTCGCGCACGGCGTCGTGGAAATCCGGCGGGGAAAGGGCACCTTTGTCCGGAAAGGAATCGGCCGGAACGGGGATGTCGGCCTGGGCGAGCTCACCGAGTTCCCGATGGACATCCGCGACCTTTACGAAATGCGGCTGATTTTCGAACCGCAGGCGGCCTATTACGCGGCGCAGCGCGCGACGGGAAGGGAGCTGGAGCGGATTCTTCAGTACGGCAGGTTGGAGGGGGAGCTGATCCGGACCCATCAGGACCGCACCGAAGCGGAGCGGGCGTTCCACAAATCCATTGCGAAGGCGACCCACAATGAATTTATGAACCGCCTGATGCCGATCCTGTACCGCGCGCTCGACCGCGGCGTTCCGATTTCGGACGCAAAGGAGGAAATGGTGCAGGACACCCTGCACGACCACCGCGCGATCATGGACTTTATGGAAGCGCGCGACCCGGAAGGCGCCAAAACCGCCATGAAGCTGCACATCCTTCGCGCCATGCGCGGGTTCGGCATCGCCGGGGAATGACGGCGCTTTCTCTTGACTTTGGACATCATACAACATATAATGAGGTCATACAATCAAAATGAAAACAGGAGGATATGAAATGAACAGTGACGCAGTGACCAAAAGCACCCCGCAGCGCGCTCTTTTTCACGCGCTTGGCTTGACCAATGAAGAAATGGAGCGGCCTCTGATCGGAATTGTCAATTCGAAAAACGACGTTGTTCCGGGCCACATGAATCTGGACAAAATTGTGGACGCGGTGAAGACGGGCGTTACGATGGCGGGCGGAACGCCGCTTGCGTTTCCGGCCATCGCGGTGTGCGACGGCATCGCCATGGGGCATCAGGGCATGAAGTATTCTCTTGTCACCCGCGAGCTGATCGCGGATTCCACGGAAGCCATGACGCTTGCGCACGCGTTCGACGCGCTCGTCATGGTGCCGAACTGCGACAAAAACGTTCCCGGCCTGCTCATGGCCGCGGCGCGGCTGAACATTCCGACCATCTTTGTCAGCGGCGGGCCAATGCTCGCCGGCCTGGTGGACGGAAGGAAAACGAGCTTTTCCAGCGTTTCCGAAGCGGAGGGCGCCTTCCACGCCGGAAAGATCACCAGGGAGAAGCTGCTGGAATACGAGGAAAACGTCTGCCCCACCTGCGGCTCCTGCTCCGGCATGTACACGGCGAACAGCATGAACTGCCTGACGGAGGTGCTCGGCATGGGCCTTCCGGGCAACGGCACCATTCCCGCGGTGTATTCCCAGCGTATTCAGCTGGCGAAACGCGCGGGCATGCAGATTATGGAGCTGCTGAAGAAAAACATCCGCCCGCGCGACATCATGACGGAAGGCGCGTTCCGCAATGCGCTCACCATCGACATGGCGATCGGGTGCAGCACCAACAGCATGCTGCATCTTCCGGCCATTGCGCACGAGTGCGGCATTGAGCTGAATCTGGACATGGCGAACGAAATCAGCGACAAAACGCCGAACCTGTGCCACCTTGCGCCGGCGGGCCGCCACTATGTGGAGGAGCTGAACGAAGCGGGCGGCGTTTACGCGGTGATGAACGAAATCAACAAGCTGGGCCTGCTGAAAACGGATCTCATCACCTGCACCGGAAAAACGGTCGGCGAGAACATCGCGGGCTGCGTCAACCGCAACCCCGAAATCATCCGCCCGGTGGAAAACCCGTACAGCAAAACCGGCGGGATCGCCGTGCTCAGGGGCAACATCGCGCCGGATTCCTGCGTGGTCAAGCGCAGCGCGGTCACGCCGGGCATGCTCCGGCACGAGGGCCCCGCAAAGGTGTACGACTGCGAGGAGGACGCCATGAAGGCCATCAACGACGGAGAAATTGCGGAGGGCGACGTGGTCGTTATCCGCTACGAGGGCCCGAAGGGCGGCCCGGGCATGCGCGAAATGCTCAACCCCACCTCGGCGATCATGGGCCGCGGCCTTGGGGAGAGCGTGGCGCTGATTACGGACGGCCGGTTCAGCGGCGCGACCCGCGGCGCCTGCATCGGGCATGTTTCGCCGGAAGCGGCGGTCGGCGGCCCGATCGCTCTGGTGCAGAACGGCGATCTCATCCGCATTGACATTATGGCGAACCGGGTCGACCTGCTGGTCAGCGACGAGGAGCTGGAAAAGCGGCGCGCGGCATGGAAGCCGAGAAAGCCGCGCATCACGTCGGGCTACCTTTCCCGCTACGCCGCGCTGGTCACCTCAGGGAACCGCGGCGCGGTTCTGGAATATCAGGCGAAGTAAATCCCTTTCTTGGAAAATCCCATGTCCGGCAGCATTGCCGGGCATGGGATTTTTGCGTGTTCAGCTGAATATTTTTTTGCACAGCGCGCAACCCGTCGGGGTTGCGGCACAGCCGCCCTGCGCGGTTTCCCGCAGGGAAGGCGGCAGGCTTTTTCCCACCCGGTACAGCGCCCGGACCATTTCGTCGAACGGGACGGGAAAGGTAACGCCGCTCAAAGCCATCTGCGCGCAGATCAGCGCGTTGGAAGCGCCCACGGCGTTGCGCGGCTGGCAGGGGGTTTCCACAAGGCCGGCGATCGGGTCGCAGACCAGTCCCAGAAGGTTTGCCGTCGCGACCGCGGCGGCGTGAAGGCTCTGCGCCGGCGCGCCGCCCATCAGCTGGGTGACGGCCGCCGCGGCCATGGCGGAAGCAACGCCGACCTCCGCCTGGCAGCCCCCCTCCGCGCCCGCCACCGTGGCGTTGCGCATGAACAGGTATCCGACCGCGCCCGCGCAGAAAAGCGCGTCCGCCATGGTTTCGTCGGAAAAGCCGAATTCCTCCTGTACCGCGCAGAAGCAGCCGGGGATCACGCCCGAGGCCCCCGCGGTCGGCGCGGCGACGATCAGCCCCATGGAAGCGTTGATTTCCGGAACGCCGAGCGCGTAGGCGACGGCCTTCGCCATCAGCGCGCCGCAGACCGGCTTTTGCTGCCGGCTGAACGTGTGCACGCGCAGCGCCTCCCCGCCGATCAGCCCGCCCACGGTGGCGATTTCCCTGCTCAGGGAATCGGCTGCGGCTTTTTTCATGATCGCGTAGGAATGTGCCATCCGCCGGACCGCGTCTTCCCGGCCGGTGCCGAGCGCCGTCGTTTCCCGGCGCAGCATTGCCTCTGAGATCGATATTTTATTTTCTTCGCACAGCGCAAGCAGCGCGGCTCCCGTGGCAAAATTCATGTTGCGTCTCCTTCCTGAGGTCCCGAGCCGTCGATCTGGACGACGCGGACCCCGGAAATTTCGGGGTGCCGTTCGATTTTTTCCACCAGCGGCTTTGGAATGTCGCCGTCGGTTTCAATGACGGTGTAGGCGGTTTCGCCCCGGCTTTCCCGGTAAAGGCTCATAAAGGCGATATTGATTCCGTATTCGCTCAGGCAGCCGGTGATGAACGCCACTACGCCGGAGGTGTCCCGCTGGCGGATGATCAGCGTGGTGTAGTCCCCCGTGAGGTCGACGGCGATCCCGTCGATTTTTTCAATGCGGCAGTTGCCCCCGCCGGTGGAAACGCCCCGCACCGAAAGGGTTCTGCCGTTTTCGCAGGTGATGAAAATGTCCACGGTGTTGGGGTGGAGCTCCGTGTTGTCCGTGTCGAGCTCGAATGCGAAGTCGAGCCCCTGCTCCCGCGCGAAACGGAAGGAATCGCGGATGCGGGCGTCTTCCGTGGAAAACCCGAGGATTCCGCCCAGCAGGGCGCGGTCCGTGCCGTGTCCCTTGTAGGTTTTCGCAAAGGAGCCGTAAAGCAGGAACCGGACCCCGGCGATTTGGCAGCCGGCCAGCTTTCGGGCCATCAGGGCGATTTTCAGCGCGCCGGCGGTGTGGGAACTGGAAGGGCCGATCATGTTCGGCCCGATTGCATCGAAAACACTGATTTCTTTCATGGCGGCACCGTCCTTTCAAAAAACTCAGATTTATTATACGCACTGCAATCGGCCGTATCAACTTTTTCCGCAAAAATGAGAAAAAACAAAGTCAAAACAGAGGCCGGCTTTATAATAAAAAACGCAAAAGTCTGTATTTCGTCTTTTGCAGGTTCGCAATACCCGCATAAATCGACAGCGGCTCCGTGATATACTAAATGTGAAAAATTTATTGAGAGAGAAATTCCCGGAGTTTTATAACAAAATACATAAAAACATTATAAAATCATCTGCGGATGTTTCAAATACGTTACAAAATGCTTGATATTTTATCAATTTGTGATATGATATACATATAATTAAAAGAAATATAAGTTTATTGGGGGTAGATTTCAATGGACAGGATAAATAATATAAACGAAGAAAATAATCAACTCCAATCGTTTCTGCAGGGAACCAACGCAAAGGCTTACGAATACATGGGAGTACACAGGGCAAACGAAGGCGGAACGGAAGGAATGGTCTGCCGTGTCTGGGCGCCCAACGCAAAGGAAGTTTCCGTTGTCGGGGACTTTAACAAATGGGAGCCGGACGCCAACCCCATGGAGCTGGTCGGCGGCGGTGTCTGGGAATGCTTCCTGCCCTTTGTCATGGAACAGTTTACCATCTACAAATTCTGCGTGACGAACACCGAAGGCAAGCAGACCTTCAAAAGCGATCCCTATGCGTTCCATTTTGAAACCCGCCCCGGAAGCGCCTCCAAATATTACGATCTGGAGGGATACCGCTGGAACGATTCGGCCTGGCTCCGCCGCAAGTCGGCAAAGCCCCATTACAGCCAGCCGGTCAATATTTACGAAATTCATCCCGGTTCATGGCGCAGGTATAAGGACGGCAACGTTTTTTCCTACGAAAAGCTGGCGCAGGAGCTGGTGCCTTATGTCAAGGACATGGGGTACACCCATATTGAACTGATGCCGGTGACGGAATATCCCTTCGACGGTTCGTGGGGGTACCAGGTGACGGGTTACTTCGCGCCGACCTCGCGCTACGGCGATCCGAAGGAATTTATGAACTTTGTCGACCAGTGCCATCAGGCCGGAATCGGCGTGATCATGGACTGGGTCCCCGCCCATTTTCCGAGGGACGAAGCCGGGCTTGCCAAATTCGACGGCACGCCGTGCTATGAATACGCCGACCCGCGCAAGGGCGAGCACAAGGACTGGGGCACGCTGGTGTTCGATTACGGCCGCAACGAGGTCGTCAGCTTCCTGATGTCCAGCGCGGTGTTCTGGCTGGAAAACTATCATATCGACGGAATCAGGGCCGACGCGGTCGCCTCCATGCTGTACCTGGATTACAGCCGCAGGCCGGGGGAGTGGGTGCCGAATAAAAACGGCGGCAACGAAAACCTGGAAGCCGTCGCGTTCCTGCAACGGCTGAACGAAACGGTGTTCTCCATGTTCCCCGATGTCATGATGATCGCGGAGGAATCCACCTCTTGGCCCATGGTGTCGCGCCCGACCTACTGCGGCGGGCTTGGTTTCAACTACAAGTGGAACATGGGCTGGATGAACGACATGATCCATTACATATCGCTCGACCCGATTTACCGCAGGTTCAACCACGACAATCTTACCTTCTCTTTCTTTTATGCGTTTTCGGAAAACTTTATCCTGCCGATTTCGCACGACGAGGTGGTTTACGGAAAGTGCTCGCTGGTCAACAAGATGCCCGGCGAAACCGAGCAGAAATTTGCCGGTGTCCGCGCGTTCATGAGCTACATGATGGCGCACCCCGGGAAAAAGCTGATTTTCATGGGCACCGAGTTCAGCCAGTTTGTTGAGTGGAACTATGAAAAGGAGCTGGACTGGCTGCTTTTGCAGTATCCGCAGCACCAGCAGCAGAAAAAGTTTTTCCATGACCTGAACCACTTCTATCTGGATACCCCCGCGCTTTGGGAAGTCGACTTTTCCTGGGAGGGCTTCTCATGGATTTCCAACGACGACTATACGCAGAGCGTCATCGCTTTCCGCAGGATTGACAAGGAAGGCGGCGAGATCATCACGGTTTGTAATTTTCTGCCGGTTCAGCGCGACGATTATTGCATCGGCGTGCCCGCGGCGGGAATTTATTCCGAAATTTTCACCTCGGACAGCAAGGAGTACGGAGGCAGCGGCATTACGAACGGAAACAGCATCAACACACAGGCGCAGCCGATGCACGGTTACGAGCAGTCGATCAGCCTGACTCTGCCGCCGCTTTCCGTTATTTTCCTGAAATGCCGACGGCATAAGACAAAGCCCGCCGTCCGCACTGCTAAAAAGGGGAGGAAGGTTTCGACTAAAAATAAACGGGAAAAGCAGGGAGGAAATTAAGATGCTGCCAAAACAAGAAGTAGTCGCGATGCTGCTTGCCGGAGGCCAGGGAAGCAGGCTCGGAGTTCTGACCAAGAGTCTTGCAAAGCCGGCTGTGCCGTATGGGGGGAAATACCGGATTATTGATTTTCCTCTTTCCAATTGCGTCAATTCAGGCATTGAAACGGTGGGGGTGCTCACACAATACCAGCCGCTGGTGCTGAACGAGTATATCGGCAACGGCCAGCCGTGGGATCTGGACAGCATGAACGCGGGCGTGCGCGTGCTGCCGCCTTACCAGCGCAGCCGCAAATCGGACTGGTACAAGGGGACCGCCAACGCGATTTATCAGAACATCCCCTATATTGATCGGTATCATCCGGAATATGTGGTCGTGCTTTCCGGCGACCATATTTACAAAATGGATTATTCCAAGATGATCGCTTTCCACAAGGAAAAAGAGGCCGACTGCACCATCGCGGTATTCGACGTTCCCATGGAGGAGGCTTCCCGTTTCGGCATTTTGAATACGAACGAGGATGGCTCCGTCTATCAGTTCGACGAAAAGCCGAAGGTCCCGAAGAGCAACCACGCCTCCATGGGCATTTATGTGTTTACCTGGAGCAAGCTGCGCAAGTATCTGGAAGCGGACGAAGCCAACCCCAAATCGAGCAACGACTTCGGCAAGGATGTTCTGCCGGCCATGCTGAACGCGGGCGAGCGCATGTTCGCTTACCGGTTCGAGGGCTACTGGAAGGACGTCGGCACGGTCGACAGCCTTTGGGAGTCCAACATGGATCTGCTGAACCCCAACATTCAGCTGGACCTGAACGAGGAAAGCTGGAAAATTTATTCCAGGAACCCGGTCATGCCGCCGCATTATATTTCCAGCGGGGCGAAGGTGCAGAATTCCCTGGTTGCGGAAGGCTGCAACGTTTACGGGGAAATCGATTTTGCGGTCCTGTTTGCCGGCGTTTACATTGCGCCCGGCGCCGTGGTCAAAGATTCCATTATCATGCCGAACACCCGCATTGAGGAAAACGCCATTGTGCAGTACGCAATTGTTTCCGAAAACGCGGTCATCGGCAAGGGCGCCACGGTCGGCGCGCGGCCCGAGGATATTACGGACAAGGGAGAATGGGGAATTGCCGTGGTGGGCGACGGCTGTGTCATTGCACCCGGCGCGGTTGTGCCGCCAAAGGCAATGATCGACAAGGAGCAACTCGTAGAGGAGGCGACGAAATAATGCGCGGAAACAATATTTTGGGCCTGATCTTTTCCAATGTACATGACGAAAAAGTCCGTGAGCTGACGGAAAAACGCACGATGGGTTCCGTGCCGTTCGGCGGGCGTTACCGCCTGATCGATTTTCCGCTTTCCAACATGGTGAATTCCGGAATCAACAAGGTCGGCGTAATTACGAAAAGCAATTACCAGTCTTTGATGGACCACCTCGGCTCCGGCAAGGCGTGGGACCTTTCCCGCAAACGCGCGGGCCTGTACCTGCTGCCGCCGTTCGGCTCCGCGGCCATGGCGCCCAACAGCCGCATTGAGTCGCTCGCTTCGGTCAGCTCTTTCCTGACGAATTCGCGGGAGGAATACGTTCTTCTGAGCGACAGCGACATCGTGTGCAACATCGATTACAAGGATGTTTTTTTGAGCCACCTGAAAAACAAGGCGGATATTACGATCATTTACCGCTTCGGCAAGCTGCCGGATAAAATCTGCAACCCGACCGTTTACTCCATCGATCCGGACGGGCGCGTGCGCGACATGCTGGTCAACCCCAAAGCCGACGGGGACTGCAATTTCGGCATGAGCATGCTGCTGATCCGCCGCGACCTGCTGATCAAAATGGTCTCCGACTGTGTCAGCCGCAACCTTTACAATTTCAAAAGGGACTTTTTGCAGCGCAACATTTCCAATTATTCGTGCTATGCGTATGAGTTCAAGGGCTACGCGCAGAATGTCTGCTCCATGAACTCCTACTTCGACGCGAACATGTCCCTGATGCTGCCGACGGTGCGGGCGCAGCTGTTCGACAAAGACAGGCCGATTTACACCAAGGTCCGCGACGACATGCCCGCGCGCTACGGGCTTGGCGCCGACGTGAAAAATTCCCTGATCGCGGACGGATGCGTGATTGAGGGCAGCGTGGAAAACTGCGTGCTGTTCCGCGGTGTGCATATCGGCAAGGGGTCCAAGCTGCAGAACTGCGTTGTCATGCAGGACAGCACCATCGGTCCCAACTGCAAGCTGAATTATGTTGTGATGGATAAGGACGTTCTCATCCGCAATGACCGTTCCCTGCTCGGGTTCCAGTCCTACCCCGTGTTTATCAGCAAGGGAAGCGTTGTTTAAATCAGACAGATGATATTATCCAAGGGGGTATAAAGATTGAAAGTTTTGTACTGTACCAGTGAAGCCAGGCCGTTTATTGCCACCGGCGGCCTGGCGGATGTGGCCGGTTCCCTGCCGCAGGCTTTGCGGCTGCGGCTGATTGGCTGCCGGGTTGTCATGCCGCTTTATGAGGATATTCCTCAGGACATGCGCGACAACATGAAGTTCCTGACCAGCCTTTCCGTTCCGGTCGCGTGGCGGCGCCAATACTGCGGCGTGTTTGAAGCCAAATGGGGCGGCGTGATCTATTACCTGATCGACAATCAGTATTATTTTAAACGGCATGGGGTTTACGGCCATTACGACGACGCGGAGCGCTTTGCGTTTCTGTCCCGCGCGGCGCTTGAAATGCTGCCCTACATTGACTTCCATCCGTACATTATTCACTGCAACGACTGGCAGACCGCTTTGGTGCCGGTTTACTACAGCATTTTTTATTCGGGCAACGACTGGTACAAGGGCATGAAAACGGTCCTCACCATTCATAATATCCAGTATCAGGGCAAATACGGCAAGGAGCTGATCGAGGACGTTCTGGGCATTCCGAAGTCCGAGACCTCCGTGCTGGAGTACGACGACTGCGTCAATATCCTGAAGGGCGGTATCGAGTGCGCCAACCGCGTGACCACGGTCAGCCCCACCTACGCGCAGGAGATCCTCGACCCGTGGTTTGCGCACGGGATGGAAACGATTCTGAAGGAGCGCCAGTGGAAGCTTTCGGGCATTCTGAACGGCATTGACACCGTGAGCTATGATCCCGCAACGGACATTCAGCTGTACGCCAACTATTCCGCGGACGCGCCGGAGGATAAGATCAAGAATAAGCTTTGCCTGCAGGACAGACTCTGTCTGGAAAAAAACGAGGAAGTGCCGCTTGTCGGCATGGTGACCCGCATGGTCGCGCACAAGGGGCTTGACCTTGTCAAAGAAGTGCTGGAACAGCTGATGAACGAAACCAACATTCAGTTTGTCATCCTCGGTTCGGGCGACTGGGAGTACGAAACCTTCTTCCGGGAATTGCAGGGGAAATATCCCGGCAGGCTGTGCGCCTGTTTCGGCTTTATTCCGGAGCTTTCGCGCAAGATCTACGCAGCGTCCGATATTTTCCTGATGCCGAGCAAAAGCGAGCCGTGCGGCCTGTCACAGATGATCGCCCTGCGGTACGGCGCCATTCCGGTTGTTCGCGCGACCGGCGGACTGAAGGATTCCATCTGCGACAGCGGCGACGGGGAAGGCAACGGGTTTATCTTTGAAACCTACAACAGCGGCGACATGCTGCACGCGGTGCACCGTGCGCTGGAAGGCTACGCGAACAGCGAGGGCTGGAAGGTGCTGACCCAGCGCGCAATGAAAACCGATTTCAGCTGGGGCCGTTCCGCCAATGAATATATCCGCCTGTACCGCGATCTGCTCAAGAACGATTAACGGAATTGATTCAGCCCGCCGCTTTTGCGGCGGGCTGTTTTTGTTTCAGGGGGGATTGCATGAAACGGAAAAGAACGCACGGTTTATTCCGCAAGCTGTGTCTGGCGGCGGCCTGCGGCCTTTTGCTTTCCGCGGCAGGCTGCGGAGCGCTCCGCGTTCCTCGGTCCGGCGCGGAAAGCGGCGGGCCGTCGCAAGCGCCGGTTTCGGCCGTCAGGCCCGCCGTCTCTTCCCGGCTTGCCTCGTCTTCCTCCGCGGCGGGGCGGAACAGCGCCGCGTCCTCCGCGCAGCCGCACAGCGGCCAGGTGCCGTCCGCGCCCGGGAGCGCAAGCCCCCGCCCGCTGACGGGCATTTTCGCCGCCTGTTCGGCGCAGGCCCAAAAAAAGCTGGAGAGCATGTCCCTGAAAGAAAAGGTGGGCCAGGTGTTCCTGTTTCGCTGCCCGCAGTCCGGCGCGGTAAAGACCGTTCGGGACTTTCAGCCCGCGGGCTTCTTTTTGATGGCGGCCGATTTTCAGGGCAAAACCGCCGCGCAGGTGAAAAGCACGCTCGCTTCTTACCGGGAGGCGGGCAAAATCAAAATGGTCTTCGGCTGCGACGAGGAGGGAGGCACCGTGGTGCGCGCCAGCCGGAACCCCGCGCTGGCCGAAGCGCCTTACCGGTCGCCGCAGGCGGTGTTCCGGGCCGGCGGAATGGACGGGATATACGGCGATACCGTGAGCAAGGCGGAATTCCTGAAGGGACTCGGCCTGAACATGAACCTGGCGCCGGTCTGCGATGTTTCCACCGACCCGAAGGATTTCATGTATGCGCGCTCGTTCGGAAAAGACGCGGAGCAGACGGCACTGTTCGTCAAAACCTCGGTGCGGGCGTACAACAGCCGGGCTCTTTCCTGCGTGCTCAAGCATTTTCCGGGCTACGGCAGCAACACGGATACCCATACGGGCATTGCTTACGACAAACGCAGCTGCCGGACCTTTGTGCGGTCCGATTTTCTGCCGTTTCAGGCGGGTATTGGCGCGGGCGCGCCGTGCGTTATGGTTTCGCACAATGTTGTGAGCTGCATGGATGCCGGAAACCCCGCCTCGCTGTCCCCGAAGGTGCATGAAATCCTGCGCGGGGAACTGGGCTTTACCGGCGTTGTGATGACGGACGACCTCTCCATGGGCGCAATCCGCGAGTTCACCGGCGGGAAAAATCCCTGCGCGGCCGCGCTGAACGCGGGGAACGACCTGCTGCTCTCCTCAAACCCTTCGGCGGATTTCAATGCGCTTTACGCCGCCGTGCGCAACGGGGCCGTCGGCGAAGCGCGGCTGAACGAAAGCGTACTGAGAATTTTGGCGTGGAAGTATAAAATGGGAATTCTCTGATACAATGAAAACAGACCGTGCCGGGGAATTACGCGGCGCGGTTCCAAAGAAGGAGGGCGGGCTGCCATGCGGCTGGAGTTGACTGAGGATGAGAAGCGGATGCTTGCGGAAATCGGCAGGGAAAAGAGGTTCCCCGTCGTTCGGCTGGAGCTGCACAGCTCCGGGGAAAAGGAACTGGTCAGCGTTGCGCTGAATTATGTGCGCATCACCGACCCGGAGGATTCCATGGAAACGGTGAAACGGCGCGGCGCGGCCCTGAAAAGCCTGATGGAGCAGGGCCTTGTTTTTCTCGATTACACGGTCCGGGTCTGGGTTTCGGGCGATTACGACGCGTATTATAAAAGCAAAATCTATGAGCTGCTCTGCCACACCGTAATGGAGGGGGCAAAGCGCCCCGGCGCGCTGTTCAACCTCCCCTATCTGCGCAAGGGCTATGCGTCGCTTACCCGCAGGGGCGAAAAAATCGCGGAACAACTATAAAAAATGCAGCCGGCCCGCGAAAAACGGGCCGGTTGCATTTTATCTGCGCTGTGTTATAATAATCGAAGAATTTATTTTCCCTTCTTTTTTTCTCCCATCTGCGCTTCCGCGTTCTGGATCAGGTTGAACAGGGACGAGGCGAACAGCGGGTATTCCGCTGAAATTTTTTCAGGCGTAAGCTCGGGCTGACGGTCCTTTTCCAGCCCCTGCAGGTCGTCCGCGTCTTCCCCGGCGGTCAGACAGGCCGCGTTGGAAAGCGCGATTTCCTGCGCCGCGGCGGAACGGCCGCCCGAAAGGCGGAGCGGCGAGGAAAACAGCCCCTGCGGGTTTTTGGAGTTGGCGGAATACAGCAGCCGGAACACCCGGTACACGGAAAGGTTCAGGTAAGCCGAAATCTGCGCGGTAAGCGCCTTGCTGCCGCATTTTTGCAGAATGCCGTAAATAATATTCAGCGAGTTTGCGAGGAGCTTTTTGTTCAGCACCGGAAGAAGGCTGCCCTTCAGCACGTTTTCTTTTCCGAGGGCGTCCGGCTCGGGAATGTCGTCGACCGTAATGGTCGCGCCGCTGCGGTGCGGCGTCCTTCCCAAAAGATAATCGCAGGAAACATCGTAGAACTCGGCCGTCTTCACCACAAAATCAAGCCCGCACTCGCGGATGCCTTTTTCGTAATGGGAAAGAAGCGCCTGAGAAACCTCCAGTTCTTCAGCCGCTTTTTTCTGGCTTAATCCGCGTTCTTTTCGCAGAAGTGTGATAATTCTTGGAAAATCATTATTCATTCCGTGATATCCCCTGTCGAATCGTGGATAATTAACGTCTTGTAAAGTATATAACAATTATAACGCTTTGTAAAGCCGCTAGATATCGTGCCGCCGCGCCGGTTTTCTACATTTAGTTGGGATATTCGCCCGGATGTTCCATTTTTCTGTGAAACAAGGAAAGGAATTTGCAAATGAAATCATATGTGATTCACCTGATTCGCCACGGGCTCACAAGCGGAAACCTGCTCGGGCAGTACATTGGCCGCACCGACCTGCCCCTCGCGCCGGAGGGCGTTGCCCGCATTCGGGAGCTGAAAAAGCAGAACGCTTACCCCTCGGCCGCGCAGGTCTGCTACACCAGTCCGCTCAGGCGCTGTGTGGAAACGCTGAACCTGATTTATCCCGACGCGAGTCCCGTTGTGATCGACGATTTCCGGGAATGCGATTTCGGCGACTGGGAAGGCAAAACCGCCGACGAGCTGAAAAACGATCCGGGGTTCGCCCGCTGGGTGGAAGACGGGAGCAGGGCCGCGCCGCCCAACGGGGAAAGCGGGGCCCGCTTCATGTACCGCGTCTGCGCGGCGTTTGAAAAGCTGGTGGAGGGCATGATGCGCTCCGGCACCACCAGCGCCGCCATTGTGACGCACGGCGGGGTGATCATGTCCCTTTTGAGCGCCTACGGCCTTCCGCGCGCGAATTTTTACGACTGGATGATGGACAGCGGCTGCGGGTATTCCCTGCGCATTACGCCCGGCCTGTGGATGCGCGACATGGTGGCCGAGGTTTACGCCATGATTCCGCCCGCGCCGGAGCACGGGGACGACGGGCAGAAGCTGGTGATCGACCTTGCGCGGGAAGCGGCCGACCGGGCTTTCGGGAACAAAGAAGAAAAAAGCACTTGACAACGTCCGGCGCATAAAATATAATTATAGTTAATTCCATAATAAAAAAGGCAATGAAGGGAATAAGACAATTGCCCGAAACGTTTCAGAGAGCCGGCGGCTGGTGTGAGCCGGTGTTTCCGCTTTTGTGCATAGCTCATCCCGGAGCCGCCGTTTCGATACGAAGGTGTTAGAAGCGGACGCAGCGGCAGCGTTATTGGCCGGGGCCTTGCTTGAGGCCGCAGAGGGTTCCGCAGAGATGCGGAGCCGAATCACAGGGTGGTACCGCGGAAGAGATTTCGTCCCTGATGCAGCAATGGCTGCGTCAGGGGCTTTTTTTATTTTCCGCATTATTTTTTCCAGAAGGAGCTTGTACTGATGTTTGAAGGCTGCAAAAAGTATATCCCATTTGATCCCGTATCGCTGCCGGACCGCCGCTGGCCGGACCGGGTGATCGGGAAGGCGCCCGTCTGGTGCAGC